>JBFFND010000008.1:0-19471 GCA_041563375.1 Gammaproteobacteria bacterium
ATAGGCAGGGTCTTTGGTGGGGGTACCCTGTAACTGGCCATACACCTGACCCGGATTGATTGCCATTTCACGGTCCGGCTGCACCGAACTTTCCCCCACCGGCACACCGTTCAGGGTAATGCGATAGGCATTCGGACTGAGGTCGAGGTTGTCGCGAATATGCACCGAGTGCACCAGAAAACCCAGCTCCTGGGATAGCTTTTTACGCACACCCTTAATTCGACCCAGCAGCTGACCGTTCTGGTTTTTGTCCACCATCGGAATCAGGCCATAACCCACTTCCAGCCCCACCAGATCCACCGGCTGCACGTCATCCCAGGACAGTTCCCTGGGTGCCACCGGCTCTTTGGGACGTTGCTGCTCTTCCAGCGTGGTGCGTTCTTCCACCAGCACCTGTTCCTGCTGTTTATCCAGCCATTTGGCGGTACCCGCCAGCGCAGCGGCAATGCTCAGAAACGCCATATTAGGCATGCCGGGAATCGCGCCCATCAGGCCGACAATGCCCGCAGTCACCCACAGTACCTTGGTATTGGTGAACATCTGTTTCTTGATCTGCTCGCCGATATCATGCTGGCGAGAGTCACGGGTAATGATAATGGCGGTGGCGCTGGACAGCAGTAACGAAGGGATTTGCGCCACCAGGCCATCACCGATGGTGAGCAGGGTGTAGTTGCGCACCGCATCGGATACTTCCATGCCATGCTGGCCCATGCCAATGGCAAAGCCACCGACCAGGTTGATAATCAGAATCAGAATGCCCGCCACCGCATCACCGCGCACGAACTTGCTGGCACCGTCCATGGAACCGTAGAAATCCGCTTCCGAGGCAATTTCCTCGCGGCGATGTTTGGCGGTGTCCTGATCGATAATGCCGGAGTTGAGGTCCGCGTCTATCGCCATCTGCTTGCCGGGCATGGCGTCCAGGGTGAAACGCGCACTGACTTCAGATACCCGGCCCGCACCCTTGGTGACCACCACGAAGTTGATAATTACCAGAATCGCGAACACCACCAGGCCCACCGCATAGTTGCCGCCGATAACAAATTCACCGAAGGACTCGATCACCTTACCCGCCGCACCGGTGCCGGTATGGCCTTCGAGCAGTACCACCCGGGTGGAGGCGACGTTCAATGCCAGTCGGAACAGGGTGGCCACCAGAATAATGGTGGGGAAAATCACGAAATCCAGTGGTCGACCGGCATACACACACACCAGCAACACGATAATCGACAGGCAGATATTGAAGGTAAAGAACAGATCCAGTGCCAGGGTCGGCATGGGTATCACCATCATTGCCATCAGTGCAATGATGATCAGGGGCGCGACCAGGCCACGGCGCCCCAGGCTATTGATGTTATTTAAAACAGCTTCCATCGACTCTACTCTTTAACGCATGTTTATTCTGTCGGGTGCTCATCCAGCGGTGCATCGCCGGGCATGTGCACAAACTTCTGAAACTCTTCCGGTACATCCGGTTTGGGTCGTGACGGTTTTTTGCCGCCATTTTTTTGTACATCCCGTAGCTGGAACACATAGGCCAGTACCTGAGCGACCGCTACGTAGAGGCCATGGGGAATTTCCTGGCCTATGTCTGTTGTGTGATACAAGGCCCGTGCCAAAGGTGGCGATTCGAGAATTAAAATGTCGTTAGCGGCGGCCACGCGGCGAATATTACCGGCCATCACATCGGCACCGCGTGCCAGCACCAGCGGTGCGGCCATGGTGTCCGGGTCATATTTCAGCGCGATTGCAAAGTGTGTCGGGTTGGTAATCACCACATCGGCTTCAGGCACTGCATCCATCATCCGCGCCTCGGCCATCTGCCGCTGCAACTGGCGTATCTTGCCTTTCACCTCCGGCTTGCCTTCGGTGTCTTTCATTTCGTCCTTCACTTCCTGCAGGGTCATCTTCATCTGTTTCTTGTGATCCCATATCTGAAAGGGCACATCAATCGCAGCAATGATCACCAGCGCAATGGTTACCAGCAGAAAGGCCCAGGCAATCAGCTCCCCCGACGCCACCAGCGCGGCTTCAATGGGCATATTGCCCAGCGCGAGATAGGCTTTGACGTTAACGCGGATCACCACCAGCGCCACCGCTGCCACCAGGAAGAACTTGGCCATGGCCTTGACCAGCTCCATCAGGCCCTTGGCGGAAAAGATACGCTTGATCCCCTTAACCGGGTTCAGCTTACTCAGCTTGGGTGCCACCGCTTCCCAGCTAAAGGCCCAGCCACCGATCATGATCGGCGCAAAAATCGCTGCCACCAGCATCAGCGCCAGAAACGGCACAATCAGCCAGACCCCGTCCAGAATCGACGCGTAAAACCAGTTAATCACCCCCCTGGGGTCAAAAATCTCAGCACGGGTTGGCTGGATGTAATGGGTCATCAAACCACCCAGATCGATCACCATGCGCCGCCCCATAAAAATCAACGCCAGTGCTGCCAGGGCAATAATGATCATGGTATTGAAGTCGCGGGAACGGGCGATCTGGCCCTTCTTGCGGGCATCCTCAAGGCGTTTACTGGTGGGTTCTTCGCTGCGTTCCTGACCGGTTTCCGATTCAGCCATCAGCCCATCCTCAATATCTGGCTAATTGATTCGAAGCTGTACATCAGCAACTGCGTGAACTGGGAAAAGATACTGGGCAGGGAAACTGAGATAAAGACAAAGCCCAGCAGGATCATCATCGGAAAACCCACCGCAAAGATATTCAGCTGCGGCGCGGCACGGGTAATGACCCCCATCGATACATTCACCACCAGCAGTGCAGTCACAGCGGGCAAGGCGACCATCAGGCCACCGGCGAACATATGCCCGGCCCACTCCACCACCGCGCGAATGCCGGGCAGCGACAGACCGGACGAAGACACCGGAATAATTTCAAAACTGTGCACCACCAGCTGAATCAGCAGCAGATGGCCATTCAGAATCACAAACAGCAGGGTCGCCATCACAATGAAAAACTGCGAGATCACCGGCACCTGCACACCATTGGCCGGGTCGACCATGCGTGCAAAGCCCAGGCCCATACTGTTGGCAATCGCCTCGCCCGCCACCACCAGCGACTGGAATACCATCTGCACAATCAAACCCATGGCCACGCCAATCAGCACCTGCTGCGCCAGAATACCCGCCGCTGCAAAGGAAATGGGATCAACTGCCGGCACAGACGGCAGTAACGGGACCGCCACCAGGCTGATGGCCACCGCAAGAAAAATGCGAATGTGAATCGGCGTGGTACGCGCACCGAACACAGGCGCTGCCAGCATCATCGCGCTGATACGCACAAACGGCCAGAAATAGCCGCCTATCCAGATCGCCAGCTGTTCAGTAGTGAGGCTTAACACAGCTCACTCACTAGCCGATACGCGCCGGAATTTCATGGATCAGTGTCTGCGTAAAATCGACAATGGTGCTGAGCATCCAGGGGCCGAAAATCAACAGTGCAAGCACCAGAATCCCCAGCTTGGGAATAAAGCTCAGGGTCATCTCATTAATCTGTGTGGCGGCCTGAAACATACCCACCAGCAAACCCACCGCCAGTGCCGATAACAGCAGCGGGCCACCCAGTAAAATCGTGACCCACATGGTCTGGCTGGCCAGTTGCATAACATCATCCTGGGTCATACCCACTCCCGTCGTATTTTTGACGTAACCATTCTTAACCAGTCTGGTTGCAGGATAGATGCCAAGCTTAGACCCGCAGTGGTATGCTTGAGCGCCATTTTATGCAAAGCGGAGAAACCATGCCCCATCTGCCCTACACTTTTCTAGGCATTGCCATCATTGCCGAAGTCATCGGCACCAGCGCGCTCAAGGCGTCCCATGAATTCACCCGGCTGATGCCCAGCCTGGTTGTGATTGCCGGTTACGGCACCGCGTTTTATTTCATGTCACTCGCCATGCGCACTATCCCACTGGGGGTAACCTACGCGATCTGGTCGGGGCTGGGTATCGTACTGATCACCATTGCCGGCATGCTGATCTACAAGCAGGTGCCGGACCTGGCTGCCATCGTGGGCATGGCGCTGATTGTTGCCGGAGTGCTGGTGATTCATCTGTTTTCAGACACGGCAGGGCAGCTGCATTAATCAATGCTTTATTTAAAGTTAGAGGTTAACCTCAGCTGGCCGATTAATCAGTTAACAAACTATACCGGCTGCATCAGCTCCGCGGGAAATGGCGAGAAGTAATATTGCTGCGCCATATAGTCATTCGGGTGGTGTTTAAAATGATGCTGTAATAAGGCCAGTGGCGTAATGCGATTGACCTGACGCTGACGATAGGTTTCAAACCACTGCAACAGTTCTGCCTTATCATGTGCATTGAGGCGGTTTTTCAGATAGCCCAGAATGTGCATTAACACATTTACATGCTGCCCGCGGCTGGGCACCTTGCTCATACATTGCATAAACAGGGCAAAATATTCTTCCATAACCTGCTGCAGGTTGCGTTTATTGGCCGTTGCTGCGATGCGTCCCAGCTGACGGTAACTGGCATCGTGGCGCGCCATCAGGATCAGTTTGTAGTTTTTATGAAACTCACGAAAGCCCTGCAAAGGCTGGTCACTGAGCAGTAACTGACGCCAGCGGTAATGCGCATACACCCGCTCATAAAAATTTTCACGCAACTGAATGTCATTCAGGCGCCCCTCTTCTTCGGTGGGCACATCGGGGTAACGGGTTTTAAAAACCTCCGCAAACGCCCCCACACCATTGCGCTCACGCATGCCGGTACGGTGATCGAATACCGGTACCCGCTCCATACCGCAACTGGGGGAATCTTTTTTAAAGATAAAGCCATCCAGATGCGCCAGCCCCTCCACTTTCTCCAGGGCATAATCACGCATTGCCTGGCTGATGTCGTGCTGGCTGTCCTTTGAGTGCACCAGCCTCACCACCGACTCGAAGCGACGTAACTGAATGGTTGGCCGTGGAATACCCAGCCCCAGCTCCGCCTCCGGGCACATAGTATGCAAATCGAAGTAGTTACTGCAGGTGTCAATCAGCAACGGACTGCGTTTATGCCCGCCATCAAAGCGTACCGGATGCCCCATTAAGCAGGCGCTGACACCTACCTGTGGGCGAGCCTGGTCGCGGTCTTTCTTTATTAGTGTGGATTTTGAACGAATCTGTGATGCGGGCATTTTGTTCACCTTTTGTGTAACAAATAGTTGTACAATTAATTATACAAATAAACTTCACATGTACAACTATTTTCTTGTACAATATGTACAAATAATGACACAGACGCAAACTCTATGAGCCAGTACCCGATTCGTACCATTTCCGAGATGACCGGTGTCCCCACCACCACGCTGCGTGCCTGGGAACGCCGCTATGGCCTGCTTAAACCCAGCCGCACACCCAAGGGCCACCGCCTTTACAGTGCACAGGACATTGAACTGGTACGTGAAATCGTCAGATTACTGAAAAGCAATCACACCATCAGCGAAGCCATCCGCATTACCCGCAACCCGGAGCTTGGCGGCCTGGTCAGTACTGCTTCGGAGGACCACTGGCAGAATTATCAACAACGCATTCTCAAGTCGATTGAGAACTTCAACGACCAGAACCTGGACAGAACCTATAACGAGGCTCTGTCGATCTACCCGGTGGATATGGTGAATGAACATGTGATTATTCCGGTGCTGCAGACCCTGGGTAGTAGCTGGTCTGAAAAGCCCGCTGGTATTGCTGAAGAACATTTTTTCTCCGCTTTTCTGCGCAACAAGCTGGGCGCGCGGCTACACCACGACGCGCACCGCGCAAAGGGCCGCAAGGTGTTTATCAGCTGTCTACCCGGTGAAAACCATGAACTGGGCATATTATTGTTCTCACTGGCACTGCTGGGTCACGGTTACCAGGTGCTGTATCTGGGGGGAAACCTGCCATTGCAGCAGATTCCACTGGTGGCAGAGCGCACCGAGATTGATGCGGTTCTGCTCTCCGGCACACGCACCGACCTGTGGACAGCCTCGCTCAAAAACGAAATGGCGGATATTGTCAGTGCACTGTCACTGCCAATTCTGCTGGGAGGCGAGTTTTCCAGCCGTTATGAAAATGAACTGAGCGCCATGGGTATACAGGTACTGGGATCCGACCACGTGGATGCACTGGAAAAAATGCAGTCGCTTGTGCCGGCATTCAAGCGTTAATGAATGATGGATACCTGCCTGCTCTGGTTCCGTCGCGACCTCAGACTGCTGGATAACCCCGCACTTAACTGGGCAACACAGAACTGCCAGCGCATTATCGCGGTGTATATTGATGACCCGGAACTGGATAACCCCTGGCGTGCCGGTGCCGCCTCACGCTGGTGGCTGCACCACAGTCTGCAGCAGTTACAACAGCAACTGAAAACCCACGGCATTGAGTTACAACTGCTTAAGGGAAACACCATCAGTACCCTTGAACACGTGCTTGATGAATGCCATGCCACGCAGCTGGTATTCAATCATCTGTATGAACCCTATTACCGACAACAAATCACAAAGCTACAGCAACAGTTGCACACACGCTTTGCCGACAGAGTTAGCCTGCAGGCGTTTGACAGTGGACTCTTCTTCAAACCCGGCACTGTATTGAATAACCAGCAACAGCCCTACCGCGTGTACACACCGTTTTATAAAAAGCTGCGGCCGCTACTGGATCAGCATTACAGTCATTACCGCATCAATATCCCACAGTTTAACGGCGAAAACGCGGCGCCTTTAAAACAGGCCCTGACTGTGTCACAACTGGGTTTACTCGATAGCCGCCCATGGCATGAAAAATTTGCCCCCATCTGGACACCGGGTGAGGCCGGTGCGCATCAGGCGCTGGACGAGTTTCTTGAAGAACCGATCATGCAGTATCAGCAACAACGGGATATTCCTGCAGTCAATGGCAGCTCGCGCCTGTCTGCTTCGTTGCATTTTGGCGAAATCACCCCGCAGCAAATTTTTATCAGCCTGCAACCACTGTTGCACGGGGATGAACCTGAGATTGACAAAAACTCGATCGAAACCTTTATTAAGCAATTGCTCTGGCGTGAATTCGCCCACCATGTTTTGTGGCACTTTCCTTATACACAGAATCAGCCGATGGATAATCGCTATGACAACAGCTTCTGGAAAAAAGATGAAGCGCTGTTACAAAGCTGGCAACAGGGTCGTACCGGCATTCCGGTTATCGATGCAGGCATGCGGCAACTCTGGCAAACCGGCTGGATGCATAACCGGGTGCGTATGATCTGCAGTTCGTTTCTGACAAAAAACCTCGGCCTGCACTGGCTCGAGGGCGCTCGCTGGTTCTGGGATACCCTGCTGGATGCGGATCTCGCCAATAACAGCATGGGCTGGCAGTGGGTGGCTGGTTGCGGTGTGGATGCGGCACCCTATTTCCGTATTTTCAACCCTCTCACCCAGAGTAAACGCTTCGACCCTGAAAACCGTTATGCTTTGCAGTGGCTGGATGCAGATTCGTGTTCAACGCAAGCCATACCGCTGGTTGATCTGGCAACCAGCCGTGAGGCCGCACTGCAACGATTCAAGCTGCGGATAAAACAGGGTTGACAGCAAACAAAGCAATCTCTTAATAGCGATCTATTGATATACATTAAAAATTAGAGACTGGAATCTACTACAATTGAACTCATATTCTATAAACTGTTCGTTCTTGAGGCACCTTAATGTAGCACTGCCTGGGTAACAGTAATGGATAAATGAATATCCTGAACATCAGAGCAGAGAAGCTTATGAGTGATTTTGATTTCAAATTCGCAATTCAGCTCAGTATCAATACCGCCACATTGATGTGTCACACGAGTTTGCCCTCCATAAACGCTTCACCGAGCTTACCAATAGATATAAGTGTAAATTAATGCCAGATAAAGCAGATGATCTCAGCTACCAATGCCTGACTACCGTACTGGATAGTCTCGACGCACTGGTGTATGTGTCCGATATGCAAAGCTATGAGCTGCTGTACATGAATAAATACGGGCGGGACATCTGGGGTTCTGACATTCAGGGCAAGACCTGCTGGCAGGTACTGCAGAAAGACCAGCATGGTCCCTGCACATTCTGCACTAACGACAAACTGCTGAAGAAGGATGGCTCAGCGTGCGATGTGTACGTATGGGAGTTTCAGAACACCGTCAATAAACGCTGGTACCAGTGTCGCGATCAGGCGATAACCTGGATAGACGGTCGCACTGTGCGCATGGAAATTGCCACCGACATCACCACTCTGAAAAACTCCGAGAAGAAATTGCTGGCGGCAAAAATGCTGGCCGAGGAACATGCCAGCAAGGATGAGCTCACTAATCTGTACAATCGCCGTGCTTTTTTTGAACAGGGAAAACAGTTGTTCAAACAGGCAAGGCGTTACCCGCAAAGTATTTCAGTAATGATGATCGATATTGATCACTTTAAAAATATTAATGATAATTATGGCCACGCAGTTGGTGACAATGTATTAAAAGCTATTGGCGACCTGCTGCAAAATACTGTTCGCGAAGCGGATATACTGGCGCGTATCGGTGGTGAAGAATTTGCTATTATTCTACCGCAAACCGGTGTTGAGGAGGCCAGTAACCTGGCAGAGCGTATCCGCCAGCGGATCGAGGCAGAAGTCATACAGCACGATACACTGCAGATAAAAATTACCGCCAGCTTCGGTATTGCTTCCTGCATGGCTGAGGGAGATGACCTCGACAGAATGCTAACCAAGGCCGATGATGCGCTGTATATCGCCAAGAAAAAAGGCCGCAACCAGGTAAAGATCTGCCCCTAGTCTTTTGTACATTTAATTAACATAGCAGCATCCCACCAAACACTTACTGCACTGCCACGACTATCTCTTTCAAATAAAAAAGCCTCATGCTAATCAGGCATGAGGCTTTAATAATTGACCGGTGAACATTCACCCCTGGTGAAAGCTCAGCCAGTTATACGCTGCATTACTGACGCACACCTTCCACCGCAATAATCAGATCCAGTTCTTTCGATGCAGGACCTAAATCCTTGGGAATACCGTAATCTGCAAGCGCGATGCGAGTCTTGCCTGAAAAACCTGCGCGGTAACCACCCCAGGGGTCTTTACCCGCACCGGTAAACTGCACATCAATAGTGATCGGACGAGTTACTCCACGCAGGGTAAAGTCACCTTTTAATACACCACTGCCATCGGCGTTCTGTGTATAGGAGGTGCTGACAAAACGTGACTCGGGAAATTTATCTACATACAGAAAATCATCACTGCGCAGGTGCTTGTCACGCTCCGCATGGTTACTGTCAACACTGGCGGGATCTATGGTGACACTGACTTTTGAAGCCGACGGGTTGTCCGGGTCATATGTAAAGGTACCTTCAAAATCATTGAAGCGTCCCCATAACCAGCTGTAACCCAGGTGTGAAATTTTGAACTGGATTGAGGCATGCATGCCTTTTTTATCAATCACATACTCATCGGCATGTGCCAGTCCAGCAAACATGGCTAAGCCAAACACTAATAAAGCAATTTTTTTCATCTTTTTATCTCCTTACAGTTTTTGAAGAACATTTTTAATGGGGAAACTTAAATAAACAGCTTACTTGCCCGACGCGGGCTTTAACATGCGTAACAGCGTTCTGTCTTTATCGATAAAATGGTGCTTAAGTGCAGCCGCTACATGCAACAACACCATCAGTATAAACACAGTGGTGCTTATTTCATGAATCTCGGCCACCAGCTCTGCCTGGTCTTTATTCAGGCTGGTGAGTGCAGCCACCTCAAACCAGCCGAAGATATCCACTGCGGCACCCTTGGCCGTGGACATGAAATACCCGCTCAGGCAGACCACCAGCAACACCAGATAAAAACCAGTGTGGGTTAGCCTCGCCATGATAATTTCCCAGGCATGGTAACTGGCCAGTGGCGCGGGTCGTGTCTGCAGGTATTTCCAGCCCATACGTAACAACAGCAAGGCCAGCGCTATGAGACCCAGCGCCTTGTGCCAGTCTGGCGCAGTGTGATACCAGTCATCATAGTAGTCCAGGTCCACCATATAATCGCCGAGAAAATACAGGCCGATCAACAACAGTGCCATTCCCCAGTGCAACAAGATGCTGACCAGCCCATAGCCACTGCCGGAATTTTTCAGTTTCATCGCTTCCCCGCCCGTCACCAAATGCATGAAGGCTGCATTATTCAATCTTAAGTACTTGTTACTCTTACAATTTCTAGTTCGTTCAGCCCGACCACTCTGCTTAGCCGTGCACATTATGACACTGGACACGTGCAAAGTTCCCCGTTAACTCACCTGTCGCTTTTTGCTTGACTTGTACATATATTTATACATATATTGCACACATGTACAAGTTATGTATAATTAATTGTACAGCCATAGAATCACTGCAGCTGCCGTACTGGCCGATCAACCTCAACAGGAATATATGCAAATGAATACGCAACGCACCATTAACTGGGTTGAACAGGGCTATATCCCTGACAGCATCATCCGCCAGGGCATCCGCCGCTTACTCAAACAGCGTTTGCAGCAAATCTGTGCCGATGATTTGCAGGCATCGCACCAGCAAAAACAGGCATTCATCCAGCATATGCGGCTGGCGCCGATTGCGCTGTCACCGGAAAAAGCCAATCAGCAGCATTATGAAGTGCCCGCAGCCTTCTACGACACAGTACTCGGTGTTGCCAATAAATACAGCTGCTGTTACTGGGACGACGACACCACCAGCCTGGAAAAAGCCGAGATCAATGCACTGCAGCTGAGTTGCGAGCATGCCGATTTACAGGACGGTCAGCGCATCCTTGAACTCGGTTGTGGCTGGGGTTCATTGACCCTGTGGATGGCAAGACACTACCCGTCCAGTCAGATCACCGCGGTATCCAACTCCCATTCACAGAAGGCCTATATCGAACAGCAGGCTGAAAAAGCCGGTGTGCAGAATATTCAGATCATTACCTGCGACATGAACGACTTTAGCATTGATGCAGCTTTCGATCGCATTGTTTCCATTGAGATGTTTGAGCACATGCGCAACTGGCAACAGTTGCTGCACAGGGTCAGCCAGTGGCTTGCACCCGAGGGTAAGTTTTTTATGCATGTTTTCAGCCACCGCAGTGTGCCCTATGCATTTGAGGTAAAGGACGAAAGCGACTGGATGAGCGATGTGTTTTTCACCGGGGGCATGATGCCCAGCGATGACCTGCTGCTGCATTTTCAGGACTCACTGCAGCTGCAGAAAAGCTGGGTGTGGAATGGTGATCATTATGCAAAAACCTGCAATGCCTGGCTGGCGAATATGGACCAGCACAAAAACAGCCTGATGCCACTAATTAACGACACCTATGGAATAGAACACAGCCAGCAATGGTGGATGCGCTGGCGAATATTCTTTATGGCCTGTGCTGAATTATTTGCCTTTGATCAGGGACAGCAATGGCATGTCATGCATTATCTGATGAGCAAATCCACGGCATGAAACCGCTGCAACACCAATTGATTAACTTTGTTGCTTTCCAGCTGGGCTGGTTCGCCTGTGTGCTCAGTGCAGCTAATAACCAGCCCCTGCTGGGCATAGCGAGCGCGCTGGTATTACTCAGCCTGCATTTTTACCTGAGTACACAGGCGCGTCGTGATCTTATGCTTATTTCAGTCATCGCACTGATAGGCAGCAGCTGGGACAGCCTGCTGACCTGGCAACAACTCATGCTGTTCTCCAGCGGGCAATACCATCAGAGCATCGCACCCATCTGGATTAGCGCAATGTGGCTGATGTTTGCCACCACCATTAACGTCAGCCTGCGCTGGCTCTACAGACGCTATTTGCTCGCTGCACTTCTGGGTGCCATTGCCGGGCCACTGGCCTATCAGGCAGGTGCGGCACTGGGTGCCGTGAGCATGCCACAACCCATATTGAGCCTGCTGGTGATGAGTGCCGGCTGGGCACTGTTGATGCCGCTATTTATCAAACTGGCACAGCGCATTGAGCAGCCAGCCTTTGTCGGCGATCACATGAGCCTTAGACAGCTAAATGAGCGAAGCTCTCTACCCGGTGATATCTGATGACCTTGCATGATTATTTTTATTCACTACTTCCCATGACTGTACTGGCATTTATTTTCTGGCTGATGAGTGTGCGAAAGCAGGATGTGAGTATCGTAGACAGCCTTTGGTCATTACTGTTTATTGCCGCGGCCAGTTACTATCTGTGGGTACTGGAAGAGATCAGTCTGCGCGCGCAGATTATTTATGCCCTGGTAGTCATCTGGGGTGTACGACTTTCTACCTATATTACCCTGCGACACATGGGACAGGGTGAAGATCACCGATATCAGCGTATCCGCGAAAACAACCAGCCAGGCTTTGCTTTTAAAAGCCTGTACCTGGTTTTTATATTGCAGGCAGGTCTCGCCTGGATCATTTCACTGCCGTTGTTTTATGCCATGTCATCAACCGATGCACTTGATAGTTTCGACTACCTGGGAATTGGTTTATGGGTATGTGGCATGCTGTTCGAGGCGACAGCTGACCAGCAACTCTACCGTTTTAAACAACAGCCGAAGAATAAAGGCAGGTTGCTAACAAGCGGTTTATGGGCTTACAGCCGCCACCCCAATTATTTTGGAGAATTTCTCATCTGGTGGGGATTTTACCTGCTGGCACTGAGCGCCACTGATGCAATTGGCGGTGTGATAGCAATTGCGTCACCACTGATTATGAGCCTTCTGCTATTAAGAGTTTCCGGCGTTGCATTACTGGAAAGAAGCATGCGACTTAAGCCCGGCTATGAGCACTATATGCGCAATACCAGTGCGTTTGTTCCCTGGTTTAAAAAATAGTACATGATGAGAATCAGGCAGGCTGAATTATGATGCATCACGACAAAAAGCTTTTCTACCCGCTACTCTGGCTAAGCCTCTGGCTGTTAAGTCTGCTGGCTTTTTCTGCAAATGCATCAACAAAAAACACAAGCGATAAAAACAACTGGCTGTTTGATGTATTTCTTGATGACAGCAAAATCGGTTATCACCATTTCAGTAGTGAAACTGTAGATGGGGTCGAACACATCATCAGTGAAGCCGAGTTTAACGTGCGTTTTATGTTTTTCACCGTCTATCACTACCGGCACAGTAGCCATGAAAAATGGCGTAATGACTGCCTGCAGAAGCTTGAATCGAGGACTAATGATAATGGTAATGAGCAATTCGTGAAATTAAACCGCAACAGCCAGCAAAGCCGAATTGAAACTGAACAAACACAGCTAATCTCAGAAGCCTGCATTCGCAGTTTTGCCTACTGGGATCTCTCGCAACTGAATACTTCATCACTTCTCAATTCACAAACCGGCGAACTTGTTAATGTCAGTTTACATGAACTGGGTAATGAAACACTGCAGTTGCCGCCAGTTGAAGCCAGGCGCTATCAGTTAGTTGGCGAAGATATTGAAATAGACCTGTGGTATAGCCAGGACAATCAATGGCTGGCACTGCAATCAACAACCAAGAATGGCAGCCTTATCCGCTACCAGCTTAAACCCACAGGATCACAAGGCACAGTTGATATATCAGCACAGCAAAACCGCGAGCATAAACAATGAATATTTTTAACATGCCAACCACACTCAAAATCACCACCATGATTATGCTTTACGCTCTGATCAGTGCCTGTGCACACAATACGGGCACCTTGTCTGCACCACTACCGAAAGCCCGGGATGTAGACCTGGAACGTTTTATGGGCCGCTGGTATGTGATTGCCAATATTCCAACCTTTATAGAAAAAAGTGCACACAATGCCACCGAGGACTACGCCATGAATGAGGATGGCAGCATCGCCACTACCTTCAGTTTCAATGATGGCAGTTTTGACGGAAAACGCAAAACCTATACACCAACCGGCTACGTCAGCCAGCAGCATAATAGCCTGTGGGGTATGCAATTTATCTGGCCATTCAAGGCAGAGTATGTGATTGCCTATTTGAGTAACGATTACCAGCACACCATTATTGCACGTAGCGCGCGTGATTACCTGTGGATTATGTCTCGCCAACCCGAAATCAGTGACAGTGACTATCAACAGCTGGTTTCGCGCTGCGAGGCAATGGGCTATGACCGTTCCAGAATTCAGAAAGTGCCACAACGCTGGCCGGGCGACGCATATCGGCATAGCCCCGACAGGCTGATGCAATACGTCCTGAATAATAAACCACAACTCAGCAGCAGGGAGTTTTAGGTATGAAGATTGCCATTATCGGTAGCGGCATTTCCGGCAACACACTTGCCTGGAAACTGCACAAGCAACATGATATTACCCTGTATGAAGCTAACAGCCATATCGGTGGGCACACCCATACCCATGACATCGACTACCGGGGTGAACAGCACACCATTGACAGTGGCTTTATTGTTTTCAATTACAGAACCTACCCCAACTTTATTCAGATGCTGGAAAACCTGGCTGTACCGGTTAAGAAATCCAGTATGTCATTCAGTGTGAAGTGCGAGCTGAGTGGACTGGAATACAATGGCAACAATCTGAACTCGTTGTTCGCACAAAGACGCAACCTGTTCAAACCCACTTTTCATCGCATGATACGGGATATTTTACGTTTTAATAAAGAATCCATTAGCTGGCTTGACAGTAACAGTGACAGCACGCTCAGCCTGGGCGAATACCTGGCCACACATGGTTATTCAGAATCGTTTATCGAGTATTACATTATTCCTATGGGATCTGCGATCTGGTCATCCAGTTTTACCCAGATGATGGATTTTCCCGCACAGTTCTTTATCCGTTTCTTTGCCAATCACGGCTTGCTCAGTGTAACCGATCGTCCCGACTGGTATGTAATCGAAGGCGGATCAAGAGCCTATGTAGACAAACTGGTTAGCGGTTTTCGTGATCGGGTACGTCTTAACAGCCCGGTAAAACAGGTACGGCGCACACCATCCCATGTCACGGTATATAGCGAATCAGGGGGTGAGGAGGTTTACGACTATGTATTCTTCGCCTGCCACAGCGATCAGGCACTGGCCATGCTGCAGCAGGCGAATGACTTCGAACAGAAAATACTTGGCGCTTTCCCCTATCAGAAAAATGACGTGGTATTGCATACCGACTGCTCGCTGCTGCCTCGGCGAAAGCTGGCCTGGGCTGCATGGAACTACCACCGTACACAACACAGTCAATCACCAGTTGCCGTTACCTACAATATGAACATTTTGCAGGGTATTAGTAGCCCGCACACATTCTGTGTAACTTTAAATAATACTGGCTCGGTAAATGAGGAAAAAATCCTCAAACACCTGAGTTATGACCATCCGGTGTTTACCCCGCAGGGACTGGCTGCACAACAGCAACACAGCCAGCTTAACGGACTAAACCGCTGTTTCTATGCCGGCGCCTACTGGGGTAACGGCTTTCATGAAGACGGTGTAGTCAGCGCACTTCAGGCACTGGAGGATTTTCAGGAGCATTTGCATGATGCACAGCAAGTTATACGTCGGGCAGGTTAAACATCGGCGTTTTGCGCCGGTTGAACACCAGTTTCGCTATCGTCTGTTTATGCTCTACCTTGATCTGGACGAGCTACCCACACTGTTTGATCGTTTTCTACTGTGGTCAGCGAGGGGTTTTAACCTGGCCTGGTTTAATAGAAAAAAACACCTGGGCGAGCCGGATCAGGATCTCAAGCAGTCGGTCATACAGCTGGTGCAACAACGCAGTGGAGTCACCCTGGATGGCCCGATACGCCTGCTGACACATTTAAGCTACTTCGGCTATGGCTTTAATCCGGTGAGTTTTTATTACTGCTTTGACAGCTTTGGTGAAAGACTACAGGTAATCGTAGCCGAGGTAAATAATACGCCCTGGAATGAACAATACTGTTATGTGCTGGATGCCGCATCACTGTCATCTCAGCAACCCAGGAGTGACAAACTATTCAGTTATGAACTGGAGAAGGCCTTTCACGTGTCGCCGTTTCAGCCAATGCACTATCATTACCGCTGGTTTTTCAGCATGCCGCAGGAAAAACTCAGTGTACATATGGAAAACTACGACGCACAAACAAAAATATTTGATGCCACGCTGTACTTGCGCCGCCAGACAATCAACTCAGCCTCACTCGCCAGGGCCTTGCTGAGTTATCCCCTGGTAACGCTAAAGGTAACTATTGCAATCTATTACCAGGCGTTAAGGCTCTGGTTCAAACGCACACCTTTTTACGACCACCCTACTCACTCGCACTCAGTTGATGACCAGCAACAGAAGAGATAAGCACCATGAAATCCAGCATCATTCCACAAAGCCAGACACAACCACGGGAACAGCCTCGTCTGATTGATCAGCTCGCCAAGCGCGGCGTATTCTCACTATTGAATCGGCTGCACACAGGCCATCTGCAACTGGTTGACGGACAGCAAAGGTATGACTTCGGCCAGCAAGGTTCAGCGCCTAAAGCTGTGGTTACTGTACGCAACCCGAACTTCTACAGCTCAATCGCCTTTGCCGGTAGCGTGGGAGCTGGTGAAGCCTATTTTCATGGGGACTGGGACTGCGATAACCTGACCTCGCTGGTACGTATCCTGGTAATTAACCGCAGCGTACTCGACAGTATGGACAGTGGTATTGGCAAACTGATGGCTCCGCTCAATAAACTACTGCACTGGCTTAACCGAAACAGCCGCGACGGCAGCCAGCGTAATATTGCCGCACATTACGACATCGGCAACTCACTATTCGAACTGATGCTGGACAGCAATATGATGTACTCATCTGCTGTTTACACCGAGCAGTACAATACGCTGGAGCTGGCCGCTACCCATAAGCTGGACGTAATCTGTCAAAAACTTAACCTCAATCAGAATGATCGGGTGATTGAAATTGGCACCGGCTGGGGCGGATTTGCGATTCATGCAGCTCGTCATTACGGCTGCCATATCACTACAACCACTATCTCACAACAGCAATATAATTATGCCCGGCAGCGAATAAAACAACTGGGGCTTGAGCACAAAATCACCCTGCTACAACAGGATTACCGTGACCTGAACGGCCAGTACGATAAACTGATCTCCATAGAAATGATTGAAGCGGTGGGACAGGAAAATCTCGACAGCTATTTCACTAAATGCTGCACACTACTGAAAGCAGATGGCATTATGTGTATTCAGGCGATTACCATTGCAGACCAGCGCTATTCACAGGCGCTGAAGGAAGTCGACTTTATTCAGAAATACATTTTTCCTGGCGGCAGCCTGCCATCGATTACCGCAATGGCCCAGTCGCTCACCCGCAGTACCGATATGATGATCTACCAGCTCGATGACATTGGTGACGACTACGCGCGCACACTACGTGACTGGCGTGATCGTTTTTTCCAGCATGAATCACAAATACGTGAGCTGGGCTATAACGAGGCTTTTATCCGTTTATGGGAGTTTTATCTGTGCTACTGTGAGGGCGGTTTTATGGAGCGAGCTATCAGCACTGTGCATCTGCTGGCCACTCGACCAGGGTTCCGTCTGCCGAGGAACAATTGACTGCAGATTTCACATTCAACCCACTGGCATGACGCGCTATAATGCCTGTTTTGCAGAGCATGCCAGGGCACCCCTGAACAATGAGTGATTATAACCACCGCTTCGGCGGCATTGCGCGACTTTATGGTGACACCGCCTTTCAGCATTTTAAAGACTTCCATATCTGTGTTATTGGCATCGGTGGCGTCGGTTCCTGGGCCGTTGAGGCGCTGGCTCGATCAGGCATTGGCCAACTAACGCTGATTGATCACGATGATATTGCCGAGAGCAATATCAACCGACAGATTCACTCACTCAGCAACACCCTTGACAGCTCCAAGGTAGAAACCATGGCTGAGCGGGTTAAACAGATCAATCCGGACTGCCAGGTGAATATCATTGATGATTTTATTACGCAAGCTAACTGCCAGAAGTACCTGCAAAACGGTTATGACTATGTGATTGATGCCATTGACAGTATCCGTTTCAAGTGTGAAATCATTTACTACTGTAAGCGTAATAAGATTCCCGTGATCACCACCGGCGGTGCTGGCGGCTTAACCGACCCGACGCAGATTAATGTCGCTGATCTGGCAAAAACCTGGAACGACCCACTGGCAGCAAAGGTCCGTTCACAATTACGCTACCAGTATGGCTATACTAAAAACCCGAAACGCAATTTTGGCATCAAATGTGTATTTTCTACCGAGCAGCAACGCTACCCTAAAGCAGGTGGACTGGTTGATTATGCCAAACCGGGGGTGAAAGGTGTCAATCTCGACTGTTCCATGGGTTTTGGTTCAGCCACCCAGGTCACCGCTACCTTCGGTTTTGTTGCCGCTGCCCGGGTTATTGATGGCCTGCTAAGCAAACTGAATCGAGAAACTGGATCATGACTCAACTCAACCTCATGGCTTTGCGCCACTCAGCCTTCTACAGCCCTTATTTAATGACCATGGCTGGCGGTCATTTAAAACGCGCCGGCTTTGACGTGAACTACAGCGTACAAACACCTGACAACCTGGTGCATGATCGTCTACTCGATGGTAGCTGCCATGTATCGCAATCTGCTGTAGCGGCCAGTTTTGCCGATTTTAATCGCAATCCGACCGACCCAGTACCTGTTCGCCACTTTGCCCAGGTCAATTCCCGAGACGGTTTTTTTATTGCCAGTCGGAAACCTTATAACGATTTCAGCTGGCAGGATCTTATCGGTAAAACAATCCTGGTGGATCATTTCTTTCAGCCACTGGCGATGTTTCGTTATGCGCTGCATAAACAGAATATTAACGAATCTGATCTGAATATTATTGATGCAGGTGATGTTAAGCAGATGGATACAGCCTTTCGTGACGGACAAGGTGATTTTGTACACCAGCAGGGGCCTTCTCCTCAACAGCTTGAAGCGGATGGCGTGGCACAGGTTGTGGCTTCTGTGGGTGATGCCATCGGCCCGGTTGCTTTTAGTAGCCTGTGTGCACATCAGGACTGGCTACATACAGATATGGCAACTGCCTTTTTTGCGATTTACCAGCAGGCGCTACAACAATGTAATGAAGAGTCTTCACAATCACTGGCGCGTCAGCTACAGGCCTACGGCTTTCTCACCGAGATTGATTTCAGTGTACTCGCCAGCACCATTGCCACCTATCAGGCTCTGGGCTGCTGGAATCATCAGGGACATATTGAGGCAGAGGAATTTGCAGCATTACTGGAGGTATTTTCCCACAGCGGACTGCTTCAGCAGTGTCCAAGCTACGAGCAGTTAATTACAAGGCTTGACTGAATATGTAGATAGCAGAGAATCCCGGCACTGGAGCATTAATCACTCACTGCAGCAGACGGGATTATGCAAAGCATTTCTAGAACATCAATAACAGGCTGATATAGATTTCATCCAGCTGATCGAGCTCTATACTGCTATTACTTGCGTCAGCGACTTCTGTTTTCAAGCTG
>JBFFND010000009.1:0-18591 GCA_041563375.1 Gammaproteobacteria bacterium
CCCGCCTGTTTCAATCACAAATGGCGGTGAGCTGGTCTGCGCAGTATGATTTTTACAAGATGGACTGGGGATTAATTCGTGTCGACAGCATTGTGGGATCAGTGTTTACAGCGCCTTGAACAGGAGCTTTCTGACCAGCAACTCAACACCTGGATTCGACCTTTGCAAACCGAAGAGTCGAATGACCAGTTGTATCTGTTCGCCCCGAATAGTTTCGTTAAAGACTGGGTAAAACAACACTTTTTACAACAAATAACCACAATATGCCAGCAGATCGATACAAATAGAGACATTTCTGTGAGACTGGATATTGGCAGTAAAAAAGCAAAACCTGCTGAAATAGCTCATTCAGGGATACCGGCTCGACCGTCTGCACCCGTTTCTTCGGCCCCCCCTTCAATTTCCCAGCCCCCCAGAAACGAACTGCTGGAACACCATTTGAATACCGGTCACACCTTTGATAATTTTGTTGAAGGCAAGAGCAATCAACTGGCGAAAGCCGCTTCATTGCAGGTGGTCGAGAATCCCGCCGGCTCCTATAACCCCCTGTTTCTATACGGCGGGGTGGGGCTCGGTAAAACCCACCTGATGCATGCGGTGGGCAACCAGATTCTGCATAATAATCCATCGGCGCGCATTGTTTACCTGCATTCCGAACGTTTCGTTTCACATATGATCAAGGCGCTACAGCACAACACCATCGATGAGTTCAAACAGTTCTATCGTTCACTCGATGTGCTGTTAATCGATGATATCCAGTTTTTTGCCGGCAAGGAGCGCTCACAGGAAGAGTTTTTCCATACTTTCAACGCATTGCTGGAAGGGGGCAGACAGATTATCCTTACCTGTGACCGTTATCCCAAGGAAATCGATGGCCTGGAAGAGCGTCTTAAATCACGCTTTGGCTGGGGCCTGCCTGTATGTATCGAGCCCCCGGAACTGGAAACCCGGGTTGCCATTCTGCACAAGAAGGCCGAGGAGTTCGGTATTGATTTACCCAATGAGGTTGCTTTTTTCGTCGCCAAACGTATCCGTTCCAATATTCGTGAACTGGAAGGCTCATTACGCCGCATTATGGCCACAGCCAAATTTACCGGTAAGCCGATCAACCTGGAGTTTGCCAAGGACACCTTACGCGACCTGATTGCATTGCATGACCGACTGGTAACGATTGAGAACATTCAGAAGACCGTAGCGGAGTATTTCAAGATTCGTATTTCCGATTTGCATTCCAATAGCCGCAGTCGATCAATTACCCGGCCACGTCAGGTTGCCATGGCCCTGTCAAAGGAACTAACCAATCACAGCCTGCCGGAAATCGGCAGTGCATTTGGTGGACGTGACCATACCACGGTGCTACATGGTTGCCGGAAGATTGCGGAACTAAGAGAATCCGACTCGAAGATCGATGAGGATTACATGAACCTGTTGCGTATTTTAAGCAACTAGAACAAAAAAACATGGCGGGCTAACAAGCTGTGGATAAACTCTGTATGTATAAGTGGATAAACCACAGGCCCAGAGTTATCCACAATCTGTCTACAGCTTAAGGGGTGTTAATCCAAGTGTTGTTAGAGCCATAAAATATAACATAAGTTATTGAAATTATTAGATATTATTAAGTTATCCACAAATATGGGCGGGCTTAATAACTACTACTAAATATATACATATATATAATTATTAGGAACATCAATGAAAATCAAAATCCAGCGGGATGATCTCTTAAATCCACTTCAACAGGTGATAGGTGCAGTTGAGAAAAGGCAGACATTACCGGCCCTGGCCAATGTATTAATCAAAACACAGGATGATCACATTACCCTGACTGCAACCGATCTCGAAATCGAGCTGGTTTCTTCGGTTAACCAGATGATGGATGAAACCGGTGAAATAACCCTGCCGGCAAAGAAGCTGCTGGATATCTGCAAGGCGCTGCCAGCCGATGCGGAACTCAGTATTGATGTAAACGGGGATAAAGCCATTGTCCAGTCAGGACGTAGTCGTTTCAGCCTGGCCACCCTGCCCGCTGCTGACTTTCCCGCACTGGATGATATCAGCAGTGTGTATGAATTCAGTGTTCCGCAGTCGTTGCTGAAAACACTGATTGATCGCACTTCGTTTGCCATGGCGCAGCAGGATGTGCGTTATTACCTCAATGGATTAATGCTGGAAGTCGCCAGTGGCGTGCTGCGAGCAGTGGCCACCGATGGGCACCGGTTGTCTTTCTGTGAAAAAAGCATTGATGCGGATCTGGCCGATAACAAGCAGGTCATTATTCCACGCAAGGGCGTCAGTGAATTGCAGCGGTTACTCTCTGACAGTGATGAGCCGGTTAAAATCATCCTGGGTAATAACCATATCCAGTGCATTCTGGCCAATCAGCGATTTACCTCGAAGCTGATCGATGGGCGTTTCCCGGACTATAAGCGTGTAATGCCAGAGGATTCCGGCAATAACATGGTGGTTAACCGGGACGCGATGAAACAGGCACTGGTGCGGGCATCTATCCTGTCGAATGAAAAATACCGAGGTATCCGCATGATTATGGAAAGTAACCTGTTAAAACTGCAGGCACAGAATCCTGACCAGGAACAGGCGGATGTTGAAATTGAAATTCACTATGATGGCCAGCCGATCGAAATGGGTATCAACGTAAACTACATGATCGATGTACTGAATACATCGACTCAGGAAACCGTACAGGGCTTTATAAAGGATGCGAACAGTAGCTGCCTGCTGGTGTTTCCGGATGAGGCTGAGGCTAAATACGTCATTATGCCCATGCGTCTGTAGCAGCCAGGCATACACTTCCATCTCTTATGAGCCTACAGAGGCTTGAAATCAGTTGTTTCAGAAACCTTCATTCAGTGACTCTCGAGCTGGATGAGGGTCTAAACATTGTCACCGGTGAAAATGCCGCGGGAAAAACCAGCCTGCTTGAGGCTATTTTCTACCTGAGCTACGGTCGATCTTTTCGCAGTACAAACAATCGCCAGCTTATCCAGATTGACCACCCCTACTTCCGCCTGATTGCCCAGCTCTATGATCAGGCCAAAGACCAGCAGTGTCGTATAGGCATCGAACGCCAGGCAGACCAGCAGATTTTACGGGTCAATAAGCAGCCTGTTAAACGTATGTCAGAGCTGGCCAGTTTACTTCCGGTACTGGTGTTGCACCCTGACAGTCACCAGCTTATATCCGCTGGCCCTGAATACCGACGACAGTTTATCGACTGGGGTGTGTTCCACGTGGAACATCAATTTATCAACCACTGGAAAAGTTACAAGACCGCCTTAAGTCAGCGCAATGCTGCACTGCGCTCTGCGCAGCCCGACAGATTATGTAATCTGTGGAATAATGAGCTCGTCAGCAGTGCCCAGCAGATTGAGCAGCAGCGACTGCACTATCTACAGACACTGCAGCCGGTTATAGAAGCATTGTCTGCAGAGCTGTTCCCAGGTTACCTGATCGAGCTGGTTTATAAGCGTGGCTGGCCAGCTGATATTGAATTCGATGACTATCTACAACGCAACCTGGAAAAAGACAGGGAAAAGGGGTTTACCCAGTCAGGGCCTCATCGAGCTGATATTCGTATTCTGGTCAATGGCCTGTCCGCTCAAACCTCTATTTCACGTGGCCAGCAGAAGGCACTGGTCGCTCTACTGAAGATTGCGCAGTTGAGTGTGTTTAGCCAGAAGTCTGATACACCCTGCATCCTGCTTTATGATGACCTGCCTGCAGAGCTTGATCAGGCTAATCAGAACAAGATCATGAAGATTCTATCCAGGTTGAATATCCAGCTGGTGATCAGCGCCATTGAAGCGCGACAGATCGATTGCAGTGACTGGACAGGCTATAAAGTGTTCCACGTGGAACAGGGTAAAATAACAGAGCAAAGCGCTGACGCAGGTCGATAAAAAGCCGCTTTAAATCACCTATCAGCTGCTGATTTACGTTATAATAAATCGTTCATTTTTCAGGGGATTTTTATGAGCGAAGCCAACGCTTACGATTCAAAGAGTATCAAGGTTTTAAAGGGTTTAGAGGCCGTTAGAAAACGCCCGGGTATGTACATTGGTAACACCGATGATGGTACCGGCCTGCACCATATGGTGTTTGAAGTAGTAGATAACTCAATTGATGAAGCACTGGCTGGCCACTGTACAGAGATTAACGTACAGATTCATAATGACCTGTCGGTTTCGGTGAGTGATAACGGCCGTGGTATTCCGGTGGATATCCATGAGGAAGAAGGTGTGTCCGCCGCAGAAGTCATTATGACCGTGCTGCATGCCGGTGGTAAGTTTGACGATAACTCATACAAGGTATCGGGCGGCCTGCACGGTGTGGGTGTGTCCGTGGTAAACGCCCTGTCAGACAAGCTGAAGCTGACTATTCACCGTGATGGCAAGATTCACCAGCAGGAATACTCACACGGTGAAGCAGTCAGTCCAATGAAGGTGGTGGGTGATACGACTACCACCGGTACCGAGCTGCGATTCTGGGCATCGGAATCCACCTTTAGCAATATCGAATACCATTACGACATACTGGCAAAACGGCTGCGGGAACTGTCGTTTCTGAATTCCGGTGTGCGTATCGTGCTGACCGACAAGCGCAATGATAAACAGGATGTCTTTGAATACCAGGGCGGTATCAGCGCCTTTGTTGAACACCTGAATAAAAACAAGACTCCCCTGCATGAAAAAGTGCTGCATTTTCAGTCGGAAAAAGACGGCATAGGCGTTGAAATTTCGATGCAGTGGAATGACTCCTACCAGGAAAATATCTTCTGCTTTACCAATAATATTCCACAGCGTGACGGAGGCACCCATCTGGCGGGCTTCCGTGGCGCACTTACCCGCAGCCTGAACCAGTATATGGAAAAGGAAGGGGTCGCCAAAAAACACAAGGTCAGTACCACCGGTGATGATGCCCGTGAAGGCCTGACCGCGGTGCTGTCAGTAAAGGTACCTGATCCAAAATTCTCGTCACAAACCAAGGACAAGCTGGTTTCGTCCGAAGTGAAAACGGTGGTTGAGCAGGTGATGAGCGAGAAATTCCAGGAATTTCTGGTTGAGAACCCGGCAGATGTACGCGCCATTACCGCCAAGATCGTGGACGCCGCACGTGCCCGTGAAGCGGCACGTAAAGCCCGTGAGATGACACGGCGTAAAGGTGCACTGGATATCGCTGGACTGCCGGGTAAACTGGCTGACTGTCAGGAAAAAGATCCGGCCTTATCGGAACTCTACCTGGTGGAGGGTGACTCCGCGGGCGGCTCGGCAAAACAGGGCCGCGACCGTAAAACCCAGGCAATTCTCCCTCTCAAGGGTAAGATTCTCAATGTAGAAAAAGCCCGCTTCGACAAGATGCTGGGCTCTGCCGAGGTAGGTACGCTGATTACTGCACTGGGCTGCGGTATAGGTAAGGATGAATACAACCCTGATAAAATGCGTTATCACCGCGTGATTATCATGACCGATGCTGACGTGGACGGCTCGCATATCCGCACCCTGCTGCTGACCTTCTTCTATCGCCAGGTGCCGGAACTGATTGAACGGGGTTATATTTATATCGCCCAGCCACCCTTGTACAAGGTCAAAAAAGGTAAACAGGAGCGCTACGTTAAGGATGATGCAGAATTAACCAGTTACCTGCTACAGCTGTCACTGTCCAATGCGCAGTTATACGTGCAGAAAGACACGCCACCGATTTCCGAGAGCGCACTGGAAGAGCTGGTGAAATCCTATATTTCGGTGCAAAACGTCATCGGCCGACTCTCCCGTCGCTATGATATCGACATACTGTCACAGATCCCCAATATGCCTCTACTGGCAGTAGAGGATCTGAAAAATATTGATAAAACCCGTGAATATATAGATAAGTTATTGATTTTATTGAATAATTCAAAACCGTCCGGGGTTGAGTACAGTGCAGAGGTGCGTTTGCTGGATGATGCAGCCTACCCGCAACTGGAAATAACCAAGGTGGTACATGGCCTGGATCACCTGACCTGTTTTAATGCAGAATTCTTTGAAGGACCGGAATACCAGCTGATGGCCGGTTTGTTCCAGAAGGTAGACGGCCTGTTTGCTGAAGGTGCTTATATCCAGCGTGGTGAAAAGACCCAGCCGGTAAGTGATATTGCGGATGTAAAGAACTGGTTATTTGAAGAGGCACGAAAAGGTCTGAATGTGCAGCGTTACAAAGGTCTGGGTGAAATGAACCCGGAACAGCTGTGGGAAACCACCATGAACCCGGAAACCAGGCGCATGCTACAGGTGCGTATCGAGGATGCCGTGGCCGCTGACCAGGTCTTCACCACGCTAATGGGTGACCACGTCGAACCTCGCCGCGAGTTTATTGAGCAGAATGCGCTGGCGGCAATGAATATCGATACCTGATAACCAGGCTACTGATACGTCAGATTCTGTTCGCTTTTCCGCTGAGAAGACAGGCTCTGGCGTGACTGGATCATGACCAGGCGCAGTGCGTCCAGGTAGGGCACCACATCGTTTTCAATCATGATATCCCTGCCCTGGCGACTGTGGGCGAACTTGATAAAATCTTTGATTTCCTCAATCTTCTTGCTCTCGGGATTATAGGTAATATACAAAGGACGGTAGAGTTTGTAGTTTCCGCTTTTGATCGATGCATAATCCGGTTGCTTACCATCAAGACTGAGGATTTTGACGTTTCTTAAGCGCGCACTGCTGACACCGGTGATAGCAATAGCATTGGCATCGGTTTCTACCGCCTGCTCCAGCGGGCCACTGGATTTAAACAGCTGTGTGGCGGCAAAAGACTTGCTGACATCATAAAAAATCTGCGAGCGAATAGAATAACCCACCCCGGAAATATTGCCCTTACGTGCAAACAGGTGGATGGGTGTATTGTGGCCACCCAGCTGTTTCCAGTTGGTGATTTCACCGGAATAAATCTGTCTGACCTGAGCCATAGAAACATTGTCCACCGGGTTGTCCTTATGCACAATAATGGCCAGTGCATCCCAGGCAACCGGCTCAAATGCGGTTTTTTGTTCAAGCTCATTGCCAGGTAGGTGGTATCGACAGGCACCACCAAGATCAGCAGCCTGGCTGGCAACATCACGAATGCCCTTGGTGGCACCCCCACCCTGTACATTGATTTCAGTGCCGTGCTGTTTTTTATAGGCACTCGCCAGCTTATTCATATAGGATTTTTTACTGATCCCGCAGCCCACCCAGTTAAGTGTATTATCATTAGAAAAAGCAGGGGTATGGCTAAAAAGCAGCAGGACACCAGCAAGAATTGAAAAAACAAATGCGTGCATGATATTTCGCTCCGAATAATAAGACTTATTTTTACAGAGCAACCACGATAAAGGCTCACTCAACGGTATATAATATTGACATATATATATTTATTATGAGTGTTATCAATTAGTTAGATAAATAAAGAAAATATCTAGATTATTATTATTTAGTAGTAAATCTACGCTGATTTAACAGGAATGACAACCAGTGACGCTGTAGATGCAGACAAGCAGTCAATTTTTGCGAATTAACACACATGGCAGGTGCACAACTTTGTCAGCCTCTCTGCTTATACGACTCAGCATATGATATATAGCAGACAATGGAGAGCGCTGCTTAAACCCTGAATGACAATTGATCAGGCAGCCCTGTATTAATTATTGATAAAATGTTAATCATATAGGGTAAAGTGACGGCATTACGAACCAGGCAGAAAACCCACAGGATTTTAAAAACACAATATATGAAACAGGCAATTTTAGATATTTCAGATTTACCAAAATTTTCACAGATAGAGGTTGCCGATATAGAGCCGGCGATTGATCAGTTAATAAACGAGAATAAGAATAAACTTCAGCAGTTATTAAAAGACAGGGAGACAATTAGCTGGCAGGCATTAAGTGAGCAACTTCAGCAGATGGATAATACCTTGTCCAGGGTCTGGTCACCCATCAGCCATATGAATTCGGTGGTGAACAGTGATGAATTAAGAAAAGCCCATGATAACTGCATTCCGAAACTGAGTGCCTATTCAACCGAGTATGCACAGAACAGTGACTTATTCGAGGCCTATAACAGAATTAAAAACAGTGATGAATTTAATCAGCTGGATCAGCCATCAAAAAAGGCGATAGAAAACACATTATTGCAATTCAAGTTAAACGGGGTTGCACTGGATGATGAAAAAAAACAGCAATTTAAAAAAATAAAGCAACAGCTGTCGAGTCTGAAATCAAAATTTGAACAGAATGTAATGGATGCAACCCAGGCCTTCAGAATTCATATTGATGATGAATCTCAGCTCGCAGGCCTGCCAGAGTTTGTACGCGAGATGGCCAGCCAGGCTGCGGCTGACGAAGATCTTGAAGGCTGGTTGTTCACACTGGATGCACCCTCATTTATATCGGTAATGACCTATTCCGATATCAGAAAGTTCAGAGAAGAAATCTACCATGCCTATACGACACGGGCATCAAACAAAGGTCCAAATGCCGGTGAGTTTGATAATACGCAGGTGATGCAGGATATCCTTGATGGCAGAAAACAGATGGCGAACCTGCTTGGCTATAATAATTACGCAGAATTATCCATCGCAAATAAAATGGCAGAAACCACGGATCAGGTACTGGAATTCCTGAACAACCTGGTAGAAAGATCAAAGCCTCAGGCTGAAAAGGAATATACCGCACTTAAACAGTTTGCCAGAAAACAATGCGATATTATCAATCTCGAAGCCTGGGATGTTATGTATGTATCAGAAAAACTCAAACAGAAAGAATATGGCATCAGCCAGGAAGAATTAAAACCCTATTTCCCGGCACCCAAAGTGATTCAGGGTTTATTCAGTATTGTTGAAAAACTCTATGGCATCAGCATTACAGAAAAAAAAGGTATAGATGTCTGGCATAAAGACGTGAGTTTTTATGAAATTCATGATGAAACTGGTGAATTAAGAGGCCAGTTTTACCTTGACCTGTACGCCCGAAATAATAAACGCGGCGGTGCATGGATGGATGAATGTGTTGGCCGAATGAAGTCCGCTGATACAATACAGACACCGGTGGCATATCTCACCTGTAATCTCACACCGCCTGTGGGTACTAAACCTGCGCTGCTGACCCATGATGAAGTGACCACTTTATTCCATGAATTTGGTCATGGACTGCAGCATATGCTGACAAAGGTAGATAATCTTTCAGTATCCGGTATCAGCGGGGTTGAATGGGATGCGGTTGAACTACCCAGTCAGTTTATGGAAAACTGGTGCTGGGAAAAAGAAGGGCTGGAACTGATTTCATCCCATGTGGAAACAGGTGAAGCCCTACCGGAATCACTTTATCAAAAACTGCTCAAGGCAAAGAATTTTCAGTCGGCGATGTTGATGGTACGCCAACTGGAATTTTCACTGTTTGATTTCCGTTTGCATATGGAATATGGCAGTGAAGCATTTGCCGGTATACAGTCATTACTTGATGAAGTCCGCCAGCAGGTTGCGGTGGTAAAACCGCCGGCATTCAACCAGTTTCAGCACGGTTTTTCACACATTTTTGCCGGTGGCTATGCAGCAGGGTATTACAGTTATAAATGGGCTGAAGTCTTGTCTGCTGATGCATTTTCAAGATTTGAAGAAGATGGAATATTTAACCAGCAAACAGGTAAAGCATTTCTACACGCTATACTGGAAACCGGTGGTGCGGAAAAAGCCATGACACTGTTCCAGCGTTTCAGGGGCAGAGAGCCGCAAATTGATGCCTTACTCAGACACAGTGGTCTGGCAGCTGGTTAAGAAAACTCGATAGTTATAATAGACTCGGCACATGTCTGTGCCGAGTTGCACTGTAGTGATTAATAGCGCCCCTGTTTAATAATTTCTGTCGCCAGTTCCTGTTGATTTTTCTCTGCACGGAATTGCTGCCACAGAGCAGCGTCATTCTGCATACTGGTGTGCAGTGCGTTTTGCGATGCATTCTGTACACTGGCTTTATCCATACCAATCAGTACATAGAGTGCGCCATTGGGACTCATGCGGGTTTTGACAATACGCGTACCAACCAGGGTCTGGTTGGTAATCTGCTTGGTTACCGAAGTCATTACCTTATCCACGGTTTGCTTCTCGGCTTCACCGGTGGTCTCAACATACTGTTTAATCATATTGCGCACTTCAACCTGCATATTTTGCGCAAGTTGAACCCGTGCCGAGGTGGCAGCCATGCTTTTCATATAATCATGACCCGCAGCGGATTTTGCAGTAGAACCCACTGCCGTGAGTTCGAAACCCTCTACTGGTTGATCACAGACCCAGCCAGGTGCCGCTGTATCCGGCGCGTCAGGGAATACACAATCGGCAAAATCGGGTTTACTGCCACAGGCTGACAAAAATATGCTGCTGGCTAGAGCTATCAGGTAGGTAGTGAATTTCATATAGCAGAACTCCATGGGCATTAACATTCGATGAATAACATAACCGACCGTGTGTGGCATGGCAATTGGTACTTGTCATGTAGATGTATAATGTGAATTAACCAGACATAGAGTTAATCGTTGGCGAGCATACACTGGTTGCGGCCATTTTCCTTGGCTTTATAGAGTGCGCGATCTGCTCGATCAAAGACACTGTCCAGACTGTCGCCTTCTCTGAAACTGCTGATACCACAGGACACGGTAATGGTAACGGCCTCGCCGTGATAATGAAAGCCACAGTCCGCCACCTGCTGGCGCAGCTCATTCACAAGCTGCAGGCATTCATCCTGCTGTGTGCCGGGAAGTAGCATCACAAATTCCTCGCCGCCATAACGTGCCAGGAAGTCGGTGTCACGAATACGCTGATCCAGCAATTGCGCAACGGTTTTCAGTACCTTGTCACCGGCCTTGTGACCGTAGGTATCATTGACCTTTTTAAAGAAATCTATATCCCACACCACCAGGCTGAGTGGATTTGAAAATCGTTTCCAGCGGGAAATTTCTTCATTGGCTCGCTGCTCATAAAAAAGCCGGTTGGGTATAGCCGTTAAGGTGTCATACATAGCCTGGCGATTTTTTTCAATTACCGTCTGTTTCAGTGACTGGGTTTCCTGTTCCAGTGTCTGCATGCGGCTTTGCATATCGAGCACCTGCTGCCTGGAATTTTCAACACGATCTGTCTCGTACTGCCGATAACTGATTATGTGTGAAGAGATGGTATCGAGTTTGGAATTAACAGCGGTTTTCAGGCTGGACAATTCCGCCGCCTGGTTGACATCGAGCCGGATATCATCAACATTCTGTGTAAAGGTCTGGTCAAAGTCCTCACCACGGGTCTGCGCCTGATCAAGATTTGTAGTTTCCAGTTGCAGGAACTGGTCCATGACTTTCAGTCGATCGGTTACCTGTTGCAGAAAGTTTTCAAACTCGTGTTTCTCATTCTGTATATGGCTGCGAATGGTATTAATCAGCTGCGCTACATCCTTGAGTAACTGTTTCCAGTCAGCAGTCTGTGTTTCTGTTTCGAGTCGATGCTTCATCTGATCAGCAAGATGCTGAAATTCTGATGGCACAATCAGTTGCTCAAGCAGGCGAATCAACAGCTCCTGGATGGATGGTTGAAGAGAGGTATCCTGAGCTGCATAAGCTGCTGGACTGGCATTAAGCCTGTCAGTAGGCTGATTACTGCCGGTTTTTTGCGGTTGTATGGTTGTGATATGCAGGATGCTGGAAAGCTGGTTGGATAATTGACGCAGCTCAGATTCATCATCTGCATCACGGGTGGAAATTTTATATGCGGCGAGCTGGCCATGGGCTGAATCATTGCTATCGAGTTGCTGTTCCAGATGCAGAAGAAAATCCAGTAAGCAGCTTTTATAGCCTTGCAGTGAGCTGGGTGAATCATTATTTTCGCCAGCCTCTGCTGTTTGAGCAGGTACGGCAGCAGATTTATTCTGCTTAAACAGGCGACCCAATAAACCAGCCCTGGCTGCTCCGTCATCAGCGCTATCAATATTGTGTGCAATCAATTGTTTAAGCAAATTGATGCTTTCACTGAGAAGTTCAGTTGTCTGTTCATCGTCAGCACGGTTTAATCGCTTGAGCAGTTTTTTGTGTGGTTTCTGGAAGTCAGCTGGAAACTTCAGCGAACTGAACAGCTGTTCAAGTGCGCTGATGACTTTGCGCTCTGCGCTGGATTGTTGTTCTTCAAACTGACTCAGCAGGCGAGATATGTCATCAACTATGGTATCAAGTTGTTGATGATCAATACTGTGTTTTATTGCGTTACGCAGCTCTGCAAGTTGTCGATCAAGGGGTTTATGTTGCCCTTCCGCGGCCAGGCTGAGGCGGCCCAGGGCCCGCTTTAGAGAGTTTTCAAGTAATTCCCATTGATGTTCTTTCTGCTCAAGCAGATCCAGTTGATCGTAATATTTCTGCTTCCATTGTTCAGTTGCTGGCCCGTCACTCGGCATAATTGTCTCTTTATCAGTTTGCCATCTAAATCACTTAAATTAACTGGCTTTTGCGTCCGCATTAGCACATATCCTGCAGCGAATCGCTACCGGCATACTGCTTCGCGCACATGCGTACACAAAAAAGGGAGCTGTAATGCTCCCTTTAAATATAGTCTGCCTGTAATAACTCTACAAGTTGAATGGTTATGGTTTTGAGGATTGCTCTTTTTCTATAAGAAAATCGGCAATATTCACCATGGCCTGATAACCTCCGGCATCCCCGGCCGAAATGGTGTATTTGCCGTTAACTGCGAGCATGGGTACACCACTGACCTTGTATTGCTGGCCCAGCTGCAGTGCCTGGCGTGCGCGCATTTCTACAGCAAACGAGTCGTAATTGGAGAGGAAAGCGGCCCTGTCTACCCCGCGCTCAGCGAGAAAATCCGCCACTGCTTCTTTGCTGAACAGGCGTTTTTTATCGATATGCATGGCCCTGAATAGAGCTGAATGGTGGTTTTCGGCCTCGCCCATACTTTGCAGCGTGTAATAGGTGCGGGTATGCACCATCCAGCGTGGGTTCAAGGGTGATGGCATGCGCACAAACTGCACTGTGTCAGGCAGGGTTTTTTTCCACTTTTCCAGGGTGGGTTCAAAGCTGAAACAGTGGGGACAGCCATACCAGAAAAATTCAAGTACTTCGACCTTGTCGCCACTTTGTGTGTTTACCGGCTTTTCAAGCAGCTGGTAATCCTTGCCCTGTACATAGTTTTGCGCAGCTGACAGGCCAGGTAATAAAAACAGGATGGCCAGCAGGCTCAGGCGTTTTACAAAATACATAGAATGACTCCCTTAAGGTATTGTTATATGACCAGCCATCAGTGTGAAGATTTCATCGATCTATCAATTCACAGGCCATGCTGAATATGAGTGCTGAATTATGCCATGAGTTTGCACAGTCTGCAGAAACACAAAAGGCTGCAAATGCAGCCTTTTGTGTGTTGCGCTAATACAGTGGTGATTACTGCATTTGTGCAATGTAGTTGGCAACCGCTTCCATTTCTGCGGCTGACATCTTGCTGGCAACCAGCTGCATCATATTGTTAGGGTCATTTTTACGGTTACCCTCAGCAAAGGCTTTCAGCTGGGTCAGGGTGTAGGTTGCATGCTGACCTTTTAACAGTGGGAATTTAGCCGTTGGGTTACCGGAACCGGTTGGGCCATGGCAACCCATGCAGGCTGGCAGACCCTTGCTGGTGTCGCCACCACGGTAAATCGCTTCGCCCAGTGCCAGTTTGCTTTCATCAGCGGCGGCAACCGTTGGCGTCTGGCTGGCAAAGAAAGCCGATACATTTGCAACATCCTCGTCAGTCACCAGGGTCGCTGCCATACCGGTCATAGTGGGGTCCTGACGGGCACCGCTTTTATAGTCGTTTAACTGCTTGGCCAGGTATTGTGCATGCTGTCCCGCCAGTTTGGGGAACATATCCACAACGCTGTTGCCGTCAGGCATATGACAGGCCGCACAGACAGCACCGGCAGTAGCTTCACCTGCGGCAAGGTCAGCTGCCTGGGCAGCGCCATTCAGACCAAAAGCAAGGCCCGCGATTGCAATCAGAGATTTGAAATTCATTGTTTGTTTACTCCAAACGATGTTGTGTCACCAGCGAGGCTGGCTATTGTAATATGGGTTGTTCTGCTGGCCCAGTGGATTACCCAGTAGAGCGAGCGGAAAAAAGTGGCGCAAGTCTACACCAGAACAGCCCTTTCAGCAATTTTGCACGATCAATTTCAGACCATTGATTCGCCTGCAGGGCGCAAGGTGGTAGACTGCGCACAGAATTTCTGCAATTTTGTTATCAATGAGGTCGGCTTGGAATCATGCGTAATTATTATCGTCAGGCACATTTCTTAACCAGTGCCAGCCAGGCCAGTCAGTTTCCCGAGCAACAGACCATCGAAGTGGCTTTTGCCGGGCGCTCCAATGCGGGAAAATCCAGCGCAATTAATACCCTGTGCGAACAGAAAGCCCTGGCTCGCATCAGTAAAACCCCCGGCCGTACCCAGCTGATCAATTTCTTCAGCCTGGATGAGCAGCGCTCACTGGTGGATTTGCCGGGCTATGGTTATGCCAAAGTGCCGGAAAAAATGCGCCGAGAGTGGCAAAAGCTGATGGAAGCCTATCTGGGTAAGCGGCAACAGCTGCGCGGCCTGGTGGTGATAATGGATATCCGTCATCCGCTTAAGGATTACGACCTGCAAATGCTGGAATGGTGTGACTATATGCACACGCCGGTGCATGTGCTGTTGACCAAGGCGGACAAGCTCAAGCGCGGCGCCGCCAGCAAACAGGTGCTGGGTGTCAAAAAGGCGATAAAAGAAGCGGGATATGACGTCAGTGTGCAGATGTTTTCCGCGCTGAACAAAAGCGGCCTGGAGCAGCTGCAGCGGGTGCTGGATCAATGGTTCGAGCTGGATGAGCCTGCCTGTGAGACAGCGCCCCAGTCATCACCTCAGTCTGCAAATGAATCGGATACACAGCAGGTCTGACCTGCCCCGTTGGCAGAGCGGGCTATCTGGCCTTATTCGGTAACTAGGTGTAAATCGCAGGCAGAAAAAACCCCGACTACCAGGGAAGTAGCCGGGGGCAATAGAGAGATTAGCTTGGGGAGGCTAATCTCAAAGGTGCTCGCTCAGGGAGGTAAGCGAGCTTGCGCCGGGCTTTAGCGCAATATGAAAAAAACGTCTATCTGCATTGTAAAGTAAAGTTGAGTTCACTCGCTTGTCAAAAGCAGGCAGATAAGTGGTACCTGTCTGTTATGAGGGCAGAACGCCCGATTAGTTCCGGAAGATTCCGAAAAAGTGCGCGAGAAAATCAGCGGCCTGCGCTAGCTGACTGTTATATTTCGGGTTTTTGACTTCTGCGCGGGCCTGCACTAGTGCGCTTCATCCCAGTTGGCCCCCATCCCTATGTCCACCAGCAGCGGAACATTCAGATCAGCGGCAGATTCCATCTGTGTATGCAGCAGCTGGCTGAGACTGTCGGTGTGCTGTTTTGACACCTCGAACACCAGCTCATCGTGCACCTGCATAATCATTCGCGCCTCGATATCCGAGGATTTCAGTGCCTGATACACACTCACCATGGCGCGTTTGATAATGTCTGCTGCGGTACCCTGCATGGGCGCGTTGATGGCGGTGCGTTCCGCATACTGGCGGCGCTGACCGTTACGCGAGTTGATTTCCGGCAGGTACAGACGGCGCCCGAACAGGGTTTCCACATAGCCGGTGTCATGGGCCTGCTCCCGGGTACGCTGCATATAGTCATGCACGCCGGGGTAACGCTCGAAATATAGATCAATGTATTGCTGGGCATCATAGCGGCTCACCCCCAGCTGCTTCGCCAGGCCAAACGCCGACATGCCGTAAATCAGGCCGAAATTAATCGCCTTGGCCGCGCGACGCTGTTCGTTGTCCACCTGCTCCAGCTCGGTGTCAAACACTTCGGCAGCGGTGGCGCGGTGAATATCCAGCCCGTTGTGGAAGGCATCCAGCAGGCCCTGATCGCCGGACAGGTGGGCCATAATGCGCAGCTCAATCTGTGAGTAGTCGGCGGCGAGAATGCAGTTGCCCTGATCGGCGACAAAGGCCTGGCGGATACGGCGGCCGATTTCTGAGCGGATGGGTATATTCTGCAAATTGGGGTCACTGGAGGACATGCGCCCGGTGGCAGCGCCGGTCTGGTTATAGCTGGTGTGCACGCGGCCGGTGTGCGGGTTGATCTGCAGCGGCAGCTTGTCGGTGTAGGTGGATTTCAGCTTGCTCAGGCCACGGTGTTCGAGAATCAGTCGCGGCAGTTCGAAGCCGTCTTCCGCCAGTTCCTGCAGCACATCCTCAGCGGTGGAAGGCTGCCCCTTGGGGGTCTTGCGTTTCACCGGCAAATCCAGCTTGTCGAAGAAAATAGCCTGGATCTGCTTGGGTGAGCCCAGATTGAACTCCTCACCTGCCTCGGCATAGGCCTGTAGCTCGATTTCCGCCATACGCTGTGCCAGCGCATCGCTTTGCTGGGCCAGCATATCCGCATCCACCTTGACCCCGTTGCGCTCGATCTGCTGCAGAACCGGCAGCAGCGGCAGCTCGATTTCCCGGTACACCTTGAGCAGCGAAGGCACAGCGGCCAGTTGCAGGCTGAGCTGCTGGTGCAGGCGCAGGCTGATATCCGCATCTTCGGCGGCATAGGGCCCGGCCTGTTCCAGTTCGACCTGGTTAAAGGTCAGCTGTTTGGCGCCCTTGCCGGCAACATCTTCAAAATGAATGGTGTCTATATTCAGGAAGCGACTGGCCAGGCTGTCCAGGTCATGGCGCCTGGTCGAATCCAGCACATAGGATTCCAGCAGGGTGTCATCGCGGATACCGCGTAAGTGTATGCCGTGATTCTGCAGCACATGGGCATCGTATTTCAGGTTCTGTCCCAGCTTGCCGACCTTCTCATCTTCCAGCAGCGGCTTGAGCTGGCCCAGCACCTGTTGTTCTGTGAGCTGTTGCGGCGCACCTTCATAGTCATGGCCAAAGGGCACATAGGCGGCCTCGCCGGCTTTGACCGCAAACGACACGCCGACAATGCGTGCCTGCATATAATTCAGGCTGGTGGTTTCGGTATCGAAGGCGAAGACTTCTGCCTGTTGGAGTTTTTTCAGCCAGTCAGCCAGTGCGTCTTCAGTGAGAATGGTCTGGTAATCGGTGTCTGCTGGCGCGTCCATCGGTGTGTTTGTTGTGCTAGCGTCGTCAGCCTGGTTCAGTTCCGCCAGCCAGTTTTTGAATTCGAACTCGCTGTACAACTGCTGCAGTTGTTCGGTGTCCGCGGGTTTCAGATCCAGATCATCCGGTGTCTGCTCCAGCTCCACATCACACACAATGGTGGCCAGCTGGTAGGACAGGGGCAATTGCGGCAGGCTTTCACGCAGGTTATCACCGACCTTGCCCTTAATTTCATCGGCATGTTCAATAATATTGTCCAGTGAGCCATACTGGTTCAGCCACTTGGCCGCGGTTTTTGGCCCCACCTTGGGTACGCCGGGAATATTGTCAGAGGTGTCGCCTATCAGTGCCAGGTAGTCAACAATGTGCTCGGCGGGCACGCCGAATTTTTCCTGCACCGACTCCGGTGTGCTGATGTGATTGCTCATGGTGTTGATCAGGGTGATTTTATCGGTCACCAGCTGGGCCAGATCCTTGTCACCGGTGGAGATCAGCACTTCATAGCCTGCATCAACCGCCTGTTTTGCCAGGGTGCCGATCACATCATCCGCCTCCACATTGGGAATCACCAGCCGCGGAAAGCCCAGTGCATCCACCAGCTGGTGAATCGGTTCGATCTGCGAGCGCAGTTCATCGGGCATGGGGGGGCGATGTGCCTTGTACTCTTTATATAAGTCGTTGCGGAAGGTCTTGCCCTTGGCATCGAACACCACCGCCATGTGCTCCGGCTGGTATTCGTTGACCAGCTTTTTCAGCATGCTGATCACCCCGTAAATCGCGCCTGTGTACTGGCCACTGGATGCCTGGAGTGGTGGCAGTGCATGGAAGGCGCGAAATAAATAGGATGAGCCGTCAACGAGAATCAGTGGTGGTTTTTTTGCCATATGCGTGAAACGATTGCCTGGTTATGCTTGTGCCTGTGATGAGTCCGGGTATTATGACACTAAAAAAACATGAGTGAAGCTTGAATGGATAAAAAGCGCTATGCCGAAATAAAGCGGGGCCATCATAATGGCAATCATATTGATGCAGAGCTTAATCGTGAATCATGGCGTGTATTTAAAATCATGTCGGAATTTGTCGACGGTTTTGAAACCCTGTGTCATATCAAACCAGCGGTGAGTATTTTCGGTTCGGCACGTATCGGACGAGACAGTCCACATTATCAGCAGGCAATGGAAGCGGCGCGGTTATTATCCGATGCCGGTTTCAGTGTGATTTCCGGTGGCGGCCCCGGCATTATGGAAGCTGCCAATCGGGGTTGTGCTGAAGGTGATTCGGTGAGTGTTGGGCTGAATATTGAACTGCCCAAAGAACAGATTCCGAATAAATACCAGGATGTGAGTATTTATTTCAGTCACTTCTTTACCCGCAAGGTGATGTTTGTAAAATATGCGGCG
>JBFFND010000010.1:0-18471 GCA_041563375.1 Gammaproteobacteria bacterium
GCTTACTTCTTTTCTGCTGAAGGCACTAAAACGCCTGGAGCGTTTTAGAACAGGCTTTGCCTGGCCCGAAGGGTGAAAGCCAGGGATGGCTTTCATAAAGAAGGGAGTCGCCAGAGAGGCGAAACAACACAGTTCAGAATGTCATGTAGGTAAACTCATAAATTCAAATTGATTTACACGAAATGCTTTTCAGTCGTTGCGTATCGCATAAAGTACGGTGGATCCGCTTCGCTTGATGCCACCCTACAGGAGATTTTTAGTTTTCGACAAACGACAGGAAACTAACGACTCACGACCACCTCAGGTTTCACTCAATAGCAGCCAACGCCCGATCAAGCACATCCTGCAAACTCGATATATCCACCGGCTTGGGATAAAACTCAAATGCACCGCGCTCCAGGGCTTTAGTTGAGTTAACGGTTTTATCCGATGCAGAGACAACGATAATTTTCAAATCAGGCTTTCGATTCAGCAACGCATCGAGTATGGCAAAGCCCTCGCTGGTACCGTCAACATCCGGTGGCAAGCCCAGATCCAGTGTGACTACATGAGGCTGATGTACTTCAAGCTGCTTAATCGCATTCTCACGGGAATCGGCAGTGGCTATATCAAATCCCTCAATACCCCATTGCAGCTGACTTCTGATTCCCTGATCATCATCTACGATTAATAGCTTCGGTTTATCCATCTAGGGTACCTCTGAACAATGCTGATATGTCTCTGCGAGACCTGAAGCGTGCAGCTACAAGGCGTGCTTTGCAGTGAATGGCCATGTCCTTTACAAGAAGCACAACACCGTAGATGTGCGCTTCAGGGCTCGCCCTTCGGGGCTTACAGGTGTGCCCGCACTCTGCGTTAGCATTATTCAGAGGCATCCTAGCGATTCCCGTGTTCATGTAAATGTACAACCTGTGCCGTGTTACTGCTATGGCTGCTAAGCGGAATACGCAAGCGGAAGGTACTGCCGATGCCAACCTGGCTCTCAACATCAAGCTGGCCACCCAGCTTGTGCACATACTCCCGCACCTGAAACACACCTATGCCCATGGTGCCCTTGGTGGATTCAAACGGCTGGAACAGTTTATCGTGAATAAACTTCTCATCCATGCCCTCCCCTGTATCCGCGATTTCGACCACCGCAAACTCACCGTCTTTACGCAAGCGTACATTAATGCTGCCACTATCATCAGTAGCATCCTGGGCATTCTGAATAAGGTGAGCCATATTGGCCGACATACGATCTTTATCGGCCGTTATCATAATTGCTTCAGTGGTGCAGTTGAGAATCGGTACAGGCAATGTACCAGCTGTGGCACAGGTGCGAATACTTTCTTCCAGTAAATTACATAAATTCAGCGGTGATTTTTTGTCAGCACCACCTTCACCACGCAAACGTATCAGTAGCTTGTTCATTTTATTCACCGAGTTTTCAACAGTACTGATAGCATCATCGATAAACATCGGATTATTTTTATGCCGGGCCGCATTCGATACCACCATCGACAGCTGTCCGACCATATTTTTAATATCGTGAACAATAAAAGCCGACAGGCGATTCACTTCTTCAAAACGCCTGGCGCTGAGCAGCGCCTGCGCCGCTTCATACTGGGCCAGATGACTGGCCACCTGGCGTCCGGCGGTTTTCAGTAGATCACTGTCTTCCCAGTTAAAATAGCGCTCATGAGCTGCTGAACGCAGCAGCACAACATAACCCAGCAGGTGATCCTGCAGCATCAACGGCACCACCAGCCAGGCGTTTTTATTCGAGGTTAACCAGTCCGGCAACACCAATGGGCCGAGTCGGGTGTACATTTCCGGGTCATCGTTATACTCATCCAGACTGATTACAAACCGGAATTCTGCAAGGAAACGGTTGAGTGTTGAGTCTGCTGGTTCTCGTACTTTTACTGATTCATAGTTCCAGCGCTCATCGGATTCAAAAAAGCCGTTATCGCGTTCCATCACCAACAGGCCACCAGGGCTGTCTATAATCTGCGCCAGTGCACGAATAGCACGGACATGCAGCGTTTTATCATCGTTTTGCTGCGACAGGGTGCGGATAATGCGCAGCCATTCTTCACGATAATCATATTTGTAGTGAAAGAAGTGCTTATCGATCATCACCTTTATTTTGGCGCGAATTTTCCCGGAGAAGAAAAGTACCGCGAGGCCAAGAAATGCCGCAAACATAAAGGTTGCCTGCGCGACTTCACCCCAGCCACCACCCATTTCCCGCACATAGTAGCCACCAAAGCCGATAAAAATCAGGTAAACACCAGCTGCCAACAAGGTCGTGGTATGAAACACCATACGCCGGGACAAAAATACATCGATGGATTCCTTACCCAGAGACCATTGCATCTCACGCTTGATAGCAACGCCAATCAATGGCACCACCATGGCGTGTATAAAACCACGGGCATTCCATAACTCATTATCAATACGCTGGAACAGGAAGGCATCGGAATAAAGATAAAAGTCATAGGCAAACATCGAGCCGATGCCGATCCATAAATACTTAAGCCCCCAGCGCTGTTCTTCCGGTGTATTGCGATATAGCTGTTCAACAATCACAATACCACCGATGGATATCAGCAAATGACCGACCAGTACATCATTACCCGCAATGAACTCGAAAAGCGAACCGCCGGAAATACGATACAGTGCCAGCAGCATTAAGCCGACGATAAAAATGCTTAAACCTGCAAAGGTTATTTTGAAGTTTTTATTAACCTGGTCGGAATTTTTGTAGGCGGTACGTAACATCACCAGCAGGAAGGCAAACCAGGCAAGTGAACGCAATAACTCAAGCAGAAGCGTGAAGCTTAACAAACCACCGAAAGCAGCCTGATAGGTGACCGTTCCAGACCACACGGCACTGGCCAGTGACGCAACTACCAGCATATTCTTCGGCAAGTTGTCCCGTTTGCCAGTCAGCATAATCAGCCCCAGCATCAGAAACAGGAGCGTTGAAATACCAAAGCTGATGGATTCAATATACATGCAAGAATATTAGCTCATTTATACAGTTTTTGAGGGGTTTGGTTTGTTGGGGTTTGAGAAAAAACGGTGGATCCGCGTTGCTTGATCCACCGCGTCGTGCATCCGGGCAACCCTTGCAATTCAATTACCTGAAAACAAAGACACCGATTATTACATCCGTTCTGACCGGTTCTGGTGGATTCGCTCATGCTTGATCCACCCTACGTGAGGCCACCCTACATAAATACAATCTACAAATTTGCGTTTATTTGCGTTAATTGGCGGACATATGCGGGAACCAGGTGGATCCGCTTGCGCTTGATCCACCCTGCCTTAAGTGCATTAAATCTCTTTTAGTAACGCTTCCGCTTCGATTTTACCCGGAAAATCCTGGTCACTGTCGACAGCAATTTCGAGATGTGATTTTGCCGCTGCCTTGTCACCTGAATGATACAGCGCATAACCAAGATGGTATCTGAACACAGCCACATTCGATGCACGCTCCACAATCGGCATCAAAATATCAATCGCTTTCTGGTGGTCTCCAGTTTTGGCATAGGCCCATGCCAGAGTATCCTGGAAAGCAGGCTGCTGGAGTTTTTCAAAGCTTCTGGCCAGTTTAAGCGCTTTAGCAGTATCAGCTGCGGATGTACCATAATCCAGCAGCAGTGCTGCATAGTTATTTGCTGCCATTTTGTTGGATGACGCACCCGAAAGAACTTCCTCATATACTTTCATCGCATCCTGATACTTTTCCTGACGCTCGTATATGGCGGCTATTTGTAATTGCAAAGGGACTTTATTAACAACCTTATTCTGCGCATTATTCAGCACATCAATAGCCGCCTGATGATTTTCTTCAAACACATGAATTGTCGCAATACGCAAATACGGTTGAATCCATGTTTCCGCCGCATTTGCCGCATTAGTAAAGCTGGTTAATGCCTGTTTAGTATCTTTTTGCGCCAGGCGCACTTCGCCCATCAATTGATGTGCAATTGCATCATTCGCATCTACTTCAAATCGCTTTTCTATACGTGCAATGGCTTTATCGATCTGATTGCTTGACATATATGTTTTAATAATCAATTCAAGCGGCTCATATTTAGACGGGGATTTTTTGTACGCCTTTTCAAATTCAGCTATAGCACTAACAACGTCACCATTCGATAAATAATATTGACCTTTATTTATATTAACGTCAGCATTATTCGCACTGACCTGTTCCATAGCCTCCATCAGCGCAAGAGACTCAGCTCTTTTATTCTGACTTACCAGAATTTTCAGCTTAAGATTCATCAGCTCATAACTGTCCTTGAAGTATGACAGTGCCTTATCAACAATACTTAACGCCTCGTCAATCCGTCCTTTACTAGCAACATAAGTGGCATAGTTGGCATGAGCTTTGTCATTAACAGGATTTGCCTCTACGGCCTTTCTCAGCTCATTTTCTGCCAGATCTGGCTCACCATTAATTTCATGTGCACGTGCCAGCAATAATGCCGCCTCGGCATTTTTAGGTTCATTTTTAACGACAGTTCTCAGGTCATTAATCGCTGTTATCGCATCCAGATTGTTCAGGGCTATTTTACCATTAACCATTAATGCTTCGTTATTACTTGGATATTCAACCAGCACTTCATCAACCAGCTTCTTTGCTGCTTCAAAATCACCTTCGCCGAGCAGTATATTCGCCAGCACATTACGCGCTTTTACACCTTCAATATCGAATGAGCGATCATTGATAATTTGTTGCAATGCCTGCTTGGCCTTTTCCATTCGACCGGTTTTCTCATAAAATTCTACCAGCGTAAAACGCAGGCCATATAAATCGGGCTTCTCTTCAATATACTGCTTCAACTGTGACTCAGCACGCTCAACTCCTGCTTGACTTGATAGCATATCAATCATTACAAGATAACGCTTCAGGTCTTCATCATCCTGCTCAATAGCAGAGGCAATCAGATTTTCGGCCTTTTCAAGCTGACCAAACTTCACATAGAAGGTTGACAGCAAAACCTTTATATTAAAATTTTCAGGTTCAATTTCGATTGCCTGCTTCATATTAGATTCTGCTTCTTCAAGATCATCATTTTTAACGGCAATGCGTGCCAGTGTTGCCCTTAATGAAACCGATTGCGGATTATTTTTTACACCTTCTCGAAGTAAATTAACGGCCTTGGCCTCATTTCCAGAAGAAAGGTATGCTGTTGACAATACACTGATGGCTTCAACCATATTTTTGTCTTTCGCAACCACTGCTTCAAGCTTTCTAGTACCCTGTGTTTTCGAACCAGACTTATAGTCAATAATGGCACTGAGCAAATCAGCATCAAGATTATCAGGCTCTGCTTCCTTAACTTCACGAATATTCTGTTTGGCTTTTTCAACTAGCTCATCCGTGCCGGCCAGTATATAAATGCTAGCAAGATCAATTTTTGCATCATTGTGCTCTGGATCAAGCTCAATTGCCTTCAGGTAATTACCTATGGCTTTGCGGTATTCTTTTTCCTGCTCATTAATCTGCCCCATGAAGTAATGTGCTTCAGCAAATTTCGGATCTATTTGCAATACATTTTTAATTTCGATCTTTGCTTTCTCGAAATTCTGTTCTTCAATATAGGCTTTGCCTTTTTCCAGGTACTTAACCTTACGCTCTTCTGCCCCACCACAGGAAATAAGCGCCACTGCAATAGCTGATACCAATGTTGTTTTTATCAACCCTGAAAATAACTGTTTCATTTAGACTTTCTCCACCATCAATTTGTATAACTTTATTAATATATTTTAATTTTCTTTTATTTGTATAAACCTGTTTAAAACCCGCGATAGGCCACCAGCAACAGGGTACTAATGGCACCGATGCGCATAAGATTCCATTTCGAGGCAGACAGCCCCATCACGGCCTCGCAGGCATAAAATAAAACCACCAGTTTGATGGCCATTTCACCTATAAATTCATTCTCTATGTGCATTTCCGGCAGGTGGGGCACAAGAATAATCAAGATTATCACTAAATAGTCCAGCGGTGTAACCTGAAATGTTTTTTCATGTGAAAATCGAACACGCAACACAAAAGATATAAACAGTAATAAATACAACCAGTTCATCGCACTCAGCACCGAACTGCTTTCTGAAATGTAGGTGATGTGATAAACCGAAATTACCGCCACCACATACACCACTGCCTTTTCCAGCAACATGGTGTGCGTGGAGCGGCTGACAATTGATGCCAGCAGCACCAGCAATAATATCAGCGCCAGTATGCCCATGTCGGACGTTACCTGCTGGGTGAACACAATCGGCAACAACAGCAATACCGGCACCAGTGTAATCAGCGCATAGGTGGGCACCGCGACCAGCAGGCCTGTTTTTCTTAAATACTTGATCAACTGCTTCAGCCTGGAATCGTTATACAGCTGCTGCCGGTTTAGCTGCCAGCTACTCACTGTCGCCAGTTGAAACACCCCCAGCACCAGGGCACTGATAACCAGATAAATCAGGCTGAGTAACGCGTCGGATTCATACAGCATAAAATAGGCAAGCGCGACAAAACTGCTCTGCAGCAGATAGATAATAAATACCGCTTCGTACTGGTCGAGGCCAATTGCCAGTAACTTATGGTGAATATGATTTTTATCCGGCGAAAACGGTGAGCGCTTTTCATACAGCCGCTGTCCCATCACCGCGAAGGTATCCAGAATCGGTAGCCCCAGCAACATTAACGGAATCAACGGACTCATCGCCGAATTCACCGACTGCGACAATACAATCACCAGCACACCCAGGCTGAAGCCGAGAAACTGGCTGCCGGTATCCCCCATAAACAAACGCGCCGGGTGAGTGTTATGCCGCAGAAAACCGAGAATCGAGCCCGCCACTGCCATGGCGATTAACACCACGTCGGAACCGCCAGCATCGTACGCCAGCAGGGCTACCATACTGATGGTGATCAGCGAGGTGCCACCAGCCAGACCGTCCAGTCCGTCGGACAGGTTAATCGCATTGGTAATCCCCACCAGGGCAAAGATGGTAAAAGGAATAGCAATATAGTCTGGCAGGTGGCCATCAATAAACGGGAAGGTGCGCACCACCACATCGCCCCAGGTCACTACCACTACTACCGCCAGCAGCTGCCCCAGGAACTTGGTTTTGTAATTCAGCTCACAGCGATCATCCCACAGGCCAAAGCCCCAGATAACCACAAACCCCAGCAGAATCGCTATCACCTGCTGGCTCAATTCCGCCAGCAGTACAATCGCAATCACACTGCCCAGCACCATGGCGATGCCCCCCACGCGGGGAATCGCCTGGGAATGCACCTTGCGTGCATCAGGCAGGTCAATCGCGCCGATTTTATCCGCCCATTTCATAATGGGCGGAATCAGCGACATGGTGACAACCAGTGAGATAATGAAGGCGAAGATAAACAGCATAAAACCTACTTAGATCCCTGTAGACATGGTTTCAGCTGCTGGTTCCCGCTGGACATATGTAAACAGACATCTTTGCTTAATTTATCAGCACCCAGGCGCAAATTAGCAGGCCGTTTTGCCGATGCGGGATAGTCCGAGGATAGAATGGGTAGAATCTGTTTTTGACCGGTTCCCAGGCGCTGACGCTGATAACTGCCATCCTGCACATGCTGGCACCATTCGGCATTATCCAGGTACCATTTCACGGTTTTCGCGATGCCACTTTCAAAGGTCTCCTCTGGCGTCCAGCCCAGCTCCCTGGCGACCTTGTCCGCATCAATGGCATAGCGCACATCATGGCCGGGGCGATTGGCCACGTAGGTAATCAGCTGCTCATGGGGAATATGCGGTGAATCCGGCAATAACTTATCAAGCAGCGCACAGATGGTTTTCACCACCTCAAGATTGGTCTTTTCATTGTGGCCGCCAATATTATAGGTCTCTCCCGGCTTGCCCTGCTCCAGCACCAGGCGAAGCGCACGGGCATGGTCATCCACATGCAGCCAGTCGCGGATCTGGTCCCCCTTGCCATAAATCGGCAGCGGCTTGCCTTCCAGCGCATTAAGGGTTACCAGCGGAATCAGCTTTTCCGGGAACTGGTAGCCGCCATAGTTATTCGAGCAGTTGGTCACCACCACCGGCAGGCCATAAGTGCGATGCCAGGCGCGAACCAGGTGATCGGATGAGGCCTTACTGGCGGAATACGGCGAACTGGGATCATATGGGGTCTCTTCGGTGAAAAAACCGCTGGCTTGCAGATCACCATACACCTCATCGGTGGACACATGGTGGAATCGGAACGCGGCCTTTTTCTCCCCCTGCAGCGAACTCCAGTAGCGCCTGGCCACATCCAGCAGGTTATAGGTGCCAACAATATTGGTCAGAATAAAATCAGCCGGGCCATCTATAGAACGATCCACATGGGATTCGGCTGCCAGATGCATAACCGCATCCGGCTGGTACTTGTCGAATACCGCCTGAATCGCGGCTATATCACGGATGTCCACCTGTTCGAAGTGATAACGCGGACTGCTATCAACCTCCTTGAGCGACTCCAGGTTACCCGCATAGGTGAGCGCATCCAGATTGATCACTTCGTGATCAGTGTCATTGATGTATTGGCGAATAACCGCAGAGCCGATAAAACCGGCTCCGCCTGTAACAACTATTTTCAAAATTTCACCCTGTAAAAGTGTTCTGAGAAGATCGGTTAGCACGCCCATTATCTATTAAATGCTTATCGGGCACACCCTGCGAACCTGATTCCCCTGATGTTACACACATTCAGAGGTAATACAGGCCACAGGATCACTCAGTCCAGTGTCTTGCCTGGGACAAACTCAGGCACCAGTGGCGCCATTTCACGCACAAAGGCCTCAAGCCGCTCATCGGCAATCGCAATATCCTGCCCCGGATTAAGCACCGTGGTCAGGCGCATCAGGGCACCATCTGTACGCATGAGCGTTGCAGAATCCCAGAATAGATACCACTTCATCAAATATTCATTAGTCACCACCCGACCGCGCTGCTGGAACCAGTAGTAAACCAGTTGCTTCACATTGCCCTTTTCAATCACCAGCCGGTTAACCACCAGCGGCACACCCCCAATTGTAACACCTTCAATGGCATGATTAGCCAGGCTGGTAATCTGCCAGCCACCGCCGGGAATACAGGAACGTGGCGAATGCGCAGATGAGCCTTTCTGCTGGGACTCGTAGTAGGCCGAGTAGAAATTCAGTACACCACCATCTTCAAGATTACGGTAGTCGTTCTTGACATAATCAGTCAGCTTGAGCGCATCCAGTACCTGGCTTTCAATATAGCCGCTGCGGCCCTGCCAGCCGTCAAACTGTAGCGGGAATTCCGCATAGTTCTTACGCTCGGGAATAATCTCCTCACGCTCAGGCAAGGCAAACGAACTCACCGCAACCACGACAATAATCGCCAATGAGGCATAAAACGGCCTGGGCACAGTGCGGTATTTAACCTCTGCGTCTTCGGGCGTAGGCTCGGGAAAATCCAGCCCGAATGCCTCGCGCAGGGGCAGTTTGTCCTTGCCGATGCTCGCCAGGATCCACATCTCCAGCACTAGAATCGCGATGCAGCTCATAAACACAACCCAGCCTTCAAAGTCATGAAGGATGCCCTCAGCCATTTCTATGCCCCAGTATTCCACGGTAACGCCGATAATACCGATACGTATACTGTTCATAATAATGGTGATGGGAATGGAGGAAAGGAAAATAATTGCCTTTTTCCAGAAGGCCCCGGTAAAGAAATAGGCCGAAATAAAGGCCAGGGTCATTAACGGAAACAGATAGTTAAGGCCACTACAGGCCTCAACCACCTGCAGCTTATAAACCCCAAGGTCTATTACATTGCCCTCAAGGAAAACACTGATATCGAACAGGCGAATAAAAAACACACCGATTTCAGAGGAAACAAGCTGTAGTTGTGCCGAGAGGTTATTAAACAGGAAGTTGGGCAGCGGGATCATGAAAAACAGGATCAACAACGGCACCAGGATAATTCTAAACGCTCTGACACCCATCAGTGACAGCACTACACCAAACAACGCCACCAGAAAGCCGTACTGGACAATGGTATAAAGTGAGCTCAGCTCGCCTGCATAATAGAGAAACAACCCGAACAGCGTAAGCGGTAAGCCAGCCCAGGCACCGTTAAATTCGATAAACTCAAGTTTGTCACTCTTCTGCCAGATAAGGAATAAGGTGATAAAGGGAATGATATAACCGTGGCCGTATTCTTCTCTCTCAGACCACCACTTCTCCATAAAAACAAGCCCATCAATAAATGTCATGCCCAATGCTAATAAAGACACCGCCAACAAGAACCAGAGCAAACCACTTTCTTTCCATACAAACGAGTTTTTAATTGTCACTTTAAAACCTTCTAGAACAAAAGACTGTAAATAAACAGGCAGTAATAATATAAGTTAGTGAACATAACATAAACTGAATTATTTAACTAAAACCATAAATACAGAGATAGCTACATTATGTACAAAACAATATTAGATAGTTATTATATAACCATATATCTCATTTTTCGGATACAGAATCAAATCCTGTAGCCAACTGTTGCTTAACTATTTGTGCAACCCTACTAACAGATGATAAAAGCTTATGCCTATTAGATGCAGCATCAGCAATAATTGAGCTGATAAATTCATCAAAAGGCTTTTCAATATTATCTAAATCATAAAAGAAACCTTCTATCCCAATATCTTTGAATATAGAAAATATCTTTCTATCGTCATCACGTGTACCAACAGCAATAACGAGTTTACCCAGCATAATTGCTGGCAATAGAACGTGAAGACGATTACTTATAACAAAATCAACAGCATTGATAAGTGATGTAGCTTTATCGAGATCAGCATACTCCTCATGGTATGAAACAGTTGCCATGCCGGACGAAACTGAAGTACAAATAGTCTTCATAAAATCTGCATCATATTTAACTTGTGAATAGCAACTAATGGTTTTGAATGTGCGAGAACAGATTTGAGGTATATCTGTTAGCAAAGTTTCATGATAAAAATCACTCACAACAGGTGGAGATCTGTCGCCTCTGAATGATATAAGCACATCAGATACTTCGTTACTCTGACGTGAGCAGGTAGCATATTCATCAAATGCAAGAAAACTTAAATCAGGTATGACAACGCATTGCTTGTGTGCAAACCGGAATAGTGCATTACAACTATCAATATCACGTACAGCATACAGTTTGAAAGCGAAAGCGGTTAATGACTCTATGAAACGACCCACCACACTCATTTTCCCGAAAGAAATACCCACTCTATATGTCGATATTTTTTTAAGTCTAAAAAACAGAGAAACGAACAAAACCACAAGTTTTTTCATATCTCTCTGTGGAGAAGAATCACCAAAGTGCCCCGGTGAAAGAACCACACCGTCTATAGACGGCCTGGAAAACAACAGGGACTTATAAAATACGCTGGATTTTATAGAGTATTTCGACTTACTATTAGATGCCTTGATAGCATGCATACCTGCTGCTGCATGCAAAAAGTTGTCAGGCACATCTTTATCTTCAATAACTACATTAAAATTACTCTGCAACCACTTGATAAACTGCTGGTTTATAAGTAAATCACCTAAATTATCATGTTGTGTTGCAAGAGAATAAACTAATACTTTATTACTATTCATATTTATTCTTTATATTATTTATAAATTTCTGAGTTTCGAGCCACCAGCCTTTCCCATCAACCCAATCTTCACGACGCTTCATAGTATCAGACCACCCACCCCAAATAATAACGCCATCAGCATACTTATAAGCAGTATCTAGCTGTAGACGCCAGAATTCTGGGTCAATATACTTACCACCGTAGAGCCAGCTAGACGAATGAAATTGTGGCCATAGAAACACATAGACAGGCTTATCCGGGAACAACCTACGTGACTCTTTCACATGTTCTACGGCATAAGCAACCCATTTTTCAGGATCATTATAATATGTATATAGAGATGGCATAATAATATCCACCTCATCAGCAAGACGGGAGAGACGGTTGTTTTTTGAAGCCCAACTCTTATAACGGACATGAGACGGATCTTTCTGCGAAGCCCAGTAGTTACGCTCCGGAAACATGGAATATATGCCGATTGAAACACCAGGAATAGTTCGCCTGACCAACGCAATAGTCTTGCGGTATTTTATAACGTTCTCATTAATGTCAGAATCAGTTTTAAGGGGCCAATGCTCAACATTCAGCACAACGAGATCACTCACGGTCTGCTTATCAATATACCTCTTAAGATATTTATCACCAGGAACCGATTTACGCGAATCCCCAACAGGCCACAAATGGACATGATTTAGCATAGTTAAATCTGCAAAACCAACTTCTTTGGTATCAGGCTTATTGTTATAAATAAGCGCATCATAGACTTTAAATCCAGGTTTTTGACCGTTAGCCTGAGCATATTCAATAGTTAGCAAAGATAAAAACACACACGATACAAGCACAGCATAAACTGACGAATGCATAAAATAAAACAACCTGGCTAATACATAAATCATGACACAAACCGTTTTAACATCAACGAGTAAACACTATGCAAGCTATCTCGCTGAATAAAGTATGAAAAAACAGTAAACAAACCTACAAATAATGCTGACAACAGAATTAACCCAGTTAATTCGAAAAGATCAACACCAATAGCCTGCATAATAATAACCGCCAATAAAGCAGACACTAACACTGACGACAGAGACAGAAGAACATTACGTGCTGCAGAATTAAAACTTTCTTTAATTTGTCGAAATATAGTGAATGATTGATAAACACCAACACATGCACGTATAACTGCGACACCAATCGCAATATATAAAATATTACCTAGCTGGCCAATACTTACAGCAACCAGCATGCTTGATAAACCATAAAAAGCCAGATAGGCGAGACGCTTTTTCCATAAACCCAACGCTTCTAGCGCCGATCTACCTACAAAAACCAGTAACCAGAAAGGCATGCCAAGAAAAAATACCTGCGCGACAGGGATAGCATCATCCCATCTGCCAGCCCAGAGATAATGGATAGCCGGCGCTGCTAACATAGATAAAGCGACTGAAACAGGTAAGGTAATAAAAAATATTTTTGATACAACATCGGTATACATTCTGGAGAAATCAGCGGAATGTTCAGCTTTAGAAACTAATGCCGGCATAACCACACCCTGAATAGATGTTGAAAAAATTGTTGCAACAGACACAACCAGCTGTAAGCCGAAAAAATAAACACCTAGCAAGTCTTTGGGAAGAACAAGCCCAAGGAGAAAAAAGTCACCTGTTGTCGCAAGTGCCAACATTACACTGGCCAGCATTAGCCACTTGCAGCTAACGAACAACTCCTTGATATAATTAGTTTTCAAACGCTGAAATAACGGAAACCACCGCGTATAATACCAACCAACAAATGCTTCTACGATCACTTCAATAACCATTGGTATAACAAAGCTATACACACCAAACCCATTTAAGGCCAGAACAACGATCATTAGCTGCCTTACTGATGCAGCTATGGTTTTCTGCAAAGCAAGCTCCTTGTACTGCCTTCCAACCGACAATTTTGCGCGATAAAGCACGGCTGGTGTGCCTAGTGGCAACACAACACTCATTATAAGCAACATATAGAAAAGCCGCTCATCATCGTACACCGAAGCAATACTGCCAGCCATAGAAGCTAATATAAACATAGCTAGCAGATTAAAGCCCAGGCTATAGTTGAATGCTGTTGGTGAGAGCTCACTGAAACGTTCACCTTTTTGTATTAGAACTTGCTCGACTCCACCATTGCGCATCATACCTATAAACGCACCAATAGATACTGCGATGGCATACAAACCAAACTCTTCAGGGACGAGCAACCAGCCGAGCACTAACTGAGTAATAAATGTCAGCGATTTAGCAAATGCTGTATTAAAGAAAAACCAGGCTAGTCCTCTAGCAGTACTCATGAATAGTGCCTGCAAAAAAACGACTTATACCTTGTACGCTGTATTTCCTGGTACAAACCTACACCATTACCTTAATCTAACGCCTGAATAGGTTTCAGGCTTTATTTCATTAATAGCATTATTCTCTGTTTTTGGGGGCCGAGATGCTTGCTTATCTACTGGCACCTCAAAGGACTTGTCAATTTTTGCAAGTACCAGGAACATACAAAACATTAATTGATTTCCCAATAAGGATCCCTGCTTGAACGAAAGCAAAAACTCAAACAATGTAATAGCTGAAACTGTAGCCAGTACTCCTCTTCTCGTTGAACTACCTTTAGAATTTTTAAAGCTTCGCCAGAATATTTTGTATGTGTTATATAGAATAAGCAGAAACAGGAGAAATCCAACCAGGCCGAGCTCACCCAAAATCTCTAATGGAACTATATGTGTATAAAAACCGAATATATCTGGGTCATATGACGCCGAACTACCAAGTCCAAAAAGTAGGTTTTCCGGGCTAGAGTACCACTTGGCTATCAATACATTAGCCGCATCGAATCTCCCTGATATATCCTGCTCCATTCTATCTGCATCCCATCTGGCGCTTTCCTTTTCGGTATAATCACTCGTATACTGGTTAAGCGCCCATAGGCTTATATATGATATAAATGCAATTGCTACTACCAGCGGTATGAACCTCTTTATGTGATTAATCGGTCGACTGATCGGTAAAAACATTAGTGACAACAATATCATCAACATAAACTGACCACGTGACCCGGTTTTCACCGCAATACCGAGACACACAACCACAAGCGCCCATCTGGCGACCTTCCATATCGCCAATTCACGTTTAAAATTTATTAAAATGGCACTAAATAGCACGTAACCTGCCATATTGGCGATTGCTAATGGATTGGCACGAGCGTCTATGACAAGTGATGGCATTTGAATTCTACGATAACCCCATTCAGCAAAGAACAATATCAAGACAGCTAATATACCTCCAACAAAGACCAGGAATAGTGATGTGTAGTAAAAGTCACTATCATTTTTTATCAGCAATGGTGCGACAATAATTGAAAGAGCAAGATATGGGAGATAATGAATATAGTTCTGGTATGAGATGTCTGCAACTGGTGACCACATTACACTTATACCAGCATATATAAATAACATAATTATTAATACTGCATTGATTGGGTAATTTTTAAAGACATTACCATCTTTAATCAACTTAAAGACAACAGAAACTAAAACAAGAAGACCTATGACGATATTAATTAGCGAGCCATTAATAAGAAAAAAAGCATCCTTAGACTGAAACCATTGCTCCATGGCAAAAGAACACAATAGCGCACCTAATGCAGCAGACGGGAGTTTGTAGCTAATATATAAAAATATAGCAATAGTAGCGAAAAAAAGCGCAATATACATAGCTAGTAACTGTTCATATCCAATAATAAATCATTAATATATTAGCCGACATTTAATTGATTAGGTGAAACATCAATGACTTATCGGTTCACAATAATTCCATTTTTTGAATTCTGAATTCAACATGGCCTTATGTTGATTTTTTTCTTCCTCTGTTTCAAAACGCTTTCTGATAAGTTTAGCAGGCACCCCACCTACGACTGTATAGGGTTCAACATTTTTTGTAACAACTGAGCCTGCAGCCACAACCGAACCATCACCTATGCTGACGCCAGCCATGACTATAGTTCTTGCGCCCAACCATACATCATCACCTATAACAGTATTTTTCAATTCAGGTCGTTTAGTAAAATACATCGGCATATTAGACACTGTTATATCATGATCAGATCCTGTGATAATTACTCTTGGCGCAAACATTACATACGAACCAACCTGAACTTTTGGACAAATGTCACAACCATAGTTCATGAATGTATATTTCCCGGCTTTAAAATCTCTAGAGACGCGGGAGAGCCCGCCCATATAAAATGTTTTGTCGACATTTTTTAAACGATAAGCCTTGCGAAAGAAAAACATTTTAAAGTTTCTAGCAAATTGTCTCAGCGACGGACTTGATCGAATATAATTTAATAGCATATATATAAATCTTTTATTACAGGCTTGAATGACCAGTCAAAACCATATTATTTATTATTCTAACTTGATTCCATGGGTTGTAATGTTTATCTATGACCTCATAACAATTTTGCCTGACACTTGACCTTTCCTGATTATGTAAAAACCATGTTTTAATATTTGAAGCTAGATCATCAATATCACCATATTTAAAGAAGCAGCCGGATTTACCCGGAAAAATTGCCTCATACTCTGGCATTTGATAATCGGGGTTGTCATGTGTGACAACCGGCGTCCCATAAACTAGAGCGTGCATACAAGTTAATCCCACTTCACCTGGTGCGACACATATATCTGAGGCCATGATTAGTGGACCAAGCTCACTTTCATTATGAGTCGCTCCGTAGAAGCATACATTATCAGTCAGGCCATTAAGTTCCACATTATGCTTGAGATTGCCAAGTTCTGGCCCATCACCAACAAATAACAGATTAACTTCAAAATCGTCACCCCTAAGCCTAGAGGCTGCGTCAATTATCATTTCGAGCTTTTTTTGTTGGGTTAAACGACCCACCCACAACAACACAGGGAGATCTGGACGAGAGAATAGTTTTCGACGTAGATTTTTTATATCTGTATCACTAATTTTATCCCTGACATTTTTTTGTTCTTTAACATTAAGAGAATTATAAAGCACATCAAGCCTGTCAGGTGAGAACCCCCTCTGAATAAACAGATCCCTTGCGCGATGATGGTAAAGCAGCATACCATTAGCCAGCCTATAAAACGCACTACGGACTAGACCCTTCAACCCACTTTCTTGCCTAAGAAACCCATGACTCCACATATAAATACGCTTGCCAGATAACCGCGCTAATATACAGCTAACCCATGTTGAGAGATGATAAACAACACCTAGATAAATAATAACATCATAATTTTTATTTAAACCTAAAGCCGGAACACCCTCTTGCCATAAGATCTTATTCTTGAACCAATGATTTTTAACAAGAAACCAGCGCAAACCACCTTGAGAAAGTGGTAACTTTGATTTGTTTATATCCATCGTTTTTAATGATGGTACACAATCGGACTCACCTGAAAAAAACGTATATTCAATATTCTCTTCTGTATTGCTAAGCTCTGTAAAAACCGGCTCTCTATAATGAGCAATACAATGATATACAACTGCAACCCTAACTGGACTCTTACGCATCAATCACATACTCGCATCATCATTTCAGTAGACAACACTTCCAACCATCTACTATATGAGACATCTGCTTGATATTGACTCATATAAAGATCACGTATATTGTTAGCCATATCAGACAGATCTTGTTGATTTTTTATATACTGGGCGACCAATTCTGCAATTGATAAATAATCAGCTGGCTCCACAATATAACCGCAGTTATTTTTATTTATAACTGATGCGATCTCTCCATCTTTATCACCGATAAACAACACTGGAAGACCTAATGATGCTACACCATAAAACTTACTTGGTACAATTAAACCCTCAAGAGCCGGATTTAATGACACTATATGTAAATCAGCAACCGACAGGCTGTAATTAAGATATTCTGCTTCCTGATACGGCTTAAAAATCACATGCTTTAAATCCTTCGCCTTTACATACGACATAAGTTCATCATAGTACTTTCCACCGCCTATAAACAAGAAGACAACATTTTCATCAAAAATATTTGAAACAAGATTTTTGATAGGCTCGTATTCATGCGCACGACCGAAATTACCTGAATAACAGATAACAAACTTTCCACTCAAACCCCATTCATTAACTAGATGATTTGATTCCTTGGGCACATATTCAATATTTTTATTGACACTCCAGTTTCTTATAACAGTTATTCTATCAGCACCAACACCCTGCTCTACCAACAAATCTGCCATTCTATCACCTATAACAACATTCATATCTGCAGCTTTCAGTGATTTATTTTTTAATTTTTTCAGTACGCGATACAACAGCGAATCCTTTTCTATCATATTCAGCTCACCTGCAACCTCAGGAAACAAATCTTGTAACCAGTTAATCAGGCGTGCCCGCTTCAACCTTGTAACTACATATGCAAAAAAAGAAATAATTGGCGGATCTGTTTTTGCTATCACTAAATCGTTTCTAGAAACAAGCATTAAAAGCTTAAAAAACGTAGACACATAAAAACTAAGGTAATCGATAGCTCTTCCTGCAAGTTTTTTTCTGCCAAAACTTGTAGTCCAGACTCTATGAATATTTACTCCATTATGCTTCTCATACGGCACCAAATGTGTATCATTCTGGTAAGTGGACCTACTCGTGATAACATGAAAATCTGCATCGACTTTATTTGTGATATTACCCAGCAAATCAGTTAGAATTTGACTGGTCGCTGATTGATCCGGGTAATAAAAACGATTTATAAATATAATTTTTCGCTTTTTCATATTTTTTGCAATAA
>JBFFND010000011.1:0-17606 GCA_041563375.1 Gammaproteobacteria bacterium
CACCTCATCATCTCCAATATGTCCGAATAATCGCCAGCAAAACGTCATAAGATATTGTTTTTAATACGCATTTATACTGGAACAGACTATATTAAAGGATCACAGGCTGTGCGCACCATGGGTAAAATAATCGCCAATACGCGTACTGGCTGGTAGGATAATTCAAATATAACTAAGCGTTACCATCAGAATATGCGACATGTCGTATATATCACTGTTATCTATTTATGAAAGACCATGGATCAGACTTTAAATATGTATTTTTAGTGCTATTAGCTTTAGCAGTGTCACTTCCTATTCTTAATTATTCACCATTTACACTATTATTTATAATTTCATTTACTCTAATAACAATTGGTAGCTGTAAACTTTTAAAGTTCAAATCACTAAAAAAATGGATACAGGTACCTGGAAAATTAATAGAAACAGAAATAGGGCTTTTTAGAGAAACAGGACAGGGCCATCTTATAATGCATTATTACCCTATGGCTTATTATAAATATAATTACAATGGAAATGAGATCGCATCTAACAAGTATGCATATGACCATAAAAGCATCTGGACATCTGAACTAGAGAAAGCAAAGAAGGTAATTTCGAATCTTGAGTCACTTGAAACCGTTAATGTTCTGGTAAATCCCAGCAATCCACATGAAGCCGTGCTTAATATTGAAATAACTAAAAACAGGCTGTCTCATTATTGGGCAATTTCAATTTCTGGTTTCATATTACTAATTTTAGGCATAGTATTACTAATACTATAAATAACAATTCGTCCAAGCGGGGCAAGCAACAACAACTTACCCCTTAACTCGTCGCTAGATTTTCAGGGAATACAATTATGAACGAACAGGAATATGCTGGATTCTGGATTAGAACAGGCGCAGCGATAATAGATTCGCTATTAGTTCTGGCAATAATTATACCGGCTCTTACAATAGTATACGGAGCAGATTACTGGACTAGCGAATCTTTTATTCAAGGGTTCTGGGATGTCATTTTTAATTACATACTACCCATAATTGCAGTTCTTATTTTCTGGATTTACAAATCCGCCACACCCGGCAAAATGGCAACGAGACTGACCATAGTAGATGCTAAAACTGGAGAAAAACCATCTACTGGCCAGTTTATAGGACGCTACCTTGGCTATTACATCTCGATGATTCCATTATTCCTTGGGATAATATGGGTTGGAATTGACAAACGAAAACAGGGATGGCATGACAAACTTGCTGGCACTGTTGTAATCAGGAACAAAAAAAATGGCGCTGTTAAGCTTGAACGATAGACCTAGCAAGCGTATAAATACGGACTCCACCCATCTCCTTCGTTACACCGTTTTTTACGCCATAAAGAATACTCAAGGAATAGCAGTGAAGTTAAAAAAACCATATAGAATAACTCTATTTTTACTAACACTTTTCTCGCTACCACCACAAGCCAATAGTGAAACCGCAGGGGATATAGAGTATTTGCCTGACAGTGACTACGAGAGTGCTTTGGGTGCAGGTATTTATCAGTCGAAAAATGAAAGTATTGGCTTTTATGTAAACATGCAGCTTACACTTAATGTACGTGAACCACATTATGACTCGCTAAACATTACCAGTTTCGGCGATCCTGTAACAGATAGATACAGGGATATATTCCTGATTAACGCCGGCATAACTAAACAATTAGCTCCATTTATCACGGGCTATGCAGGTGCAGGCTTAGCCTCTGTAACAGGCATAGCCCAGAAAGATGACCCATCAAATATTTTAGCCAGTGATGGGAAATATTATGTAGATGACCCGCAAAATGATGAGACAGGTGGCAATATTAATGCCGGAGTTATTATTAAAGCTGGAAGCCTGGCCTTTAATATTGGCTACCATACATTTACTAACAGTGCATATTTTGGCATAGGCGCACAGTTCTAACCACTTGCGGCAGTAGCTTCATTTGAGTTCGAAGCACCCTGCAATATTTAACCACTTAACTAAATATGTTATTTAACAGGCTTAATAACCCTCACTGGAGGCAATATGGAAATCATTGATTTAATCATCTTTTTAGCCGTCGGCGCACTGATCGGATGGCTGGCCGGATTTATTGTAAAGGGAAGAGGCTTTGGCCTCATCGGCAATATGATTGTGGGCATTGTGGGCGCTATACTGGGTGGGTATATATTTGGCCTGCTCGGCATAACCACAGGCGGCTTAGCAGGCTCTATTATTATGGCCACAATTGGCGCTATTCTTCTGTTATATATAATCCGCATTATTAAAAAGATTTAATAGGCGCCAACAGCACAGGCAACCTGGCATCAAGTCTGTTTAAAAATGATAATACTGACAATTAATGGCCGGGCAGCCGAAGTAGACAATAACTCAACGCTGGCTCAATGCCGCAAGACAGGCCGTATCACACATTCCCACACTTTGTTATTGAATAACCAAATAAAGCATTCATTGTAAAATGGAATACTAATGGCTAAATAAGCCATTTTTGCCATCTGGATTTTTTTAAAACAGCTTTCCTGGTTATCACTAACAGTATTACTTTATGTATCGAACGAAAGAAATACAGAAAACCATATCTGCACTGCAAGCCATTCAACAGAATGGAACATCACTCGCAGAAGCTATCGAATTACTCCGTGTAAAGAAAAATGTTACATTTGATGATATCTGGCCGGCCGTAATGAAAATCCGCCAGCTGAGTGAAAAAGAAGCTATGCGACTAACAAAGGAATGCTGCGGCTACTGGAAGTAGTCAACCATAATGCCCCAGCTCAGGCACATCTTAAAGCGATGGTGAATATGAGGCTTTTCTTTATCCCGGGATAAATTCGGGCTATAACTTCTGATGACTTGTACACTATGTGACATCCATGTTTTGCTGGCGTATTATAAATAACAGACCCAGCCATTATGGAGGCTATCTTATGGAATCGTTAGTATCCACTGAATGGTTAAGCCAGCATCTTGATGATGACGGACTGGTCGTGCTTGACTGTTCTGTTAACCAGCTAACTGGCGATAACGGCGGCTTCCGTAATGTCAGCGGTCGTGATGATTACCTGCGCGGCCATATACCCGGCGCCGGCTTTGCCGACCTCAAGGGCGACCTGTGTGACCTCGACAACCCGATCGAGTTTGCCCTGCCCAGCCCCGCGCAATTCTGTCATGCCATGGGTAAACTGGGGGTTGGTGATGATTCCAGCGTTGTACTCTATGACTCCAGCTATTCGGCCTGGGCTGCGCGCGTCTGGTGGATGCTACGCTGGGTGGGCTTTGATCGTGTCGCCATTCTTGATGGCGGGCTCAAGGCCTGGACAACTGAACAGCGCCCGCTCTCCACCGAGCAGGCAGTAACGGCGGCCAGACAGCTCACCCCGGCGCCTCGCCCGCAACTGATTGCCGATCGTGATGAAGTCCTGGCCAGCCTTGGTGATTCTGCTGTCTCACTTATCGACACCTTGCCCGCGGAATTTTATCGCGGCGAGGCCACGATTTATGCGCGCCCCGGGCACATTCCCGGCGCGATCAATATCTGTGGTATCGACATGCTGGATGACTCCGGTCATTTACGTAAGCCCGATGAGTTAGCAGCGATGTACAGCATAGATCATACTAAACGCAGCATTACCTATTGCGGTGGCGGCATTCTGGCTTCGCTCAATGCGTTTGCAATGACCCGACTGGGCTTCACTGATGTTGCGGTGTATACCGCCTCATTACAGGAATGGGCGGCCGACCCTGATAATCCTATGACAGTGAAAGAACCTGGCTAACCGGCCTCATATCACTACGAATTTATTATGAACTGTTTAAAATGATTACACTGACAATTAATGGCCGAAAAGTCGAAGTAGAAAATGACTCAACCTTGCTCGATGCCGCGAGGCAGGCCGGGGTGCACATTCCTACGTTGTGTTATTACCCACGACTGCCCAGCCATGGGGTGTGCCGTATCTGCCTGGTCAATGTAGCCGGTGAAAGCAAACCTCAGCCTGCCTGTATCACCAGAGCAAAACAGGGCGATATCATTGAATCCGATTCTGCGGAGCTGCAGGCGTTTCGCGAAACCGATGTACAATGGCTACTCGCTCGACACCCCAATGACTGTATACGTTGTGAGGTCAACGGCAACTGCAAGCTGCAAAACCTTGTCTATGAATATCAACTCGAGGATAGCTGGGAAAAAATCCCGCGCGGCTCTGCAGAACATCCAGAACACCAGTTAAATGACCACACCTCACCCGCGATCTGGCGCGATATCACCAAGTGCATTGAGTGTGGCCTGTGCGTTGAAGCCTGTGGTGACCCGGGACAACAGCAACATATTATCGGCTTTGCCGAACGTGGCACCGGACGTTTACCGGTGACGGTTTTTGACCAGTCGCTGGCCGACACAAAATGCATTTCCTGCGGACAGTGCACGCTGGTGTGCCCGGTGGGTGCGTTAATTGAAGCGCCACACTGGCACGATGTACTGCATACCCTGGATACACACCGTCGTGTCTCTGCGGTACAGGTTGCACCGGCGACACGCATTGCGATCAGTGAAGAATTCGGCATGCAACCGGGTACCCTGAGTACCGGCAGAATGATCAATGCACTGCGTGAACTGGGTTTCGACTATGTATTCGACACCAACTTCGCGGCGGATTTAACCATTATGGAAGAAGCCAGCGAGTTTCTGGCACGTCTCAAACAGCAGCAACAGCTGCCACTGTTTACCTCCTGCTGTCCGGGCTGGGTCAACTGGGTCGAGCTCAACCGGCCGGATATTCTACCCCACCTTAGCACCACCAAATCACCGCAACAGATGCATGGCGCACTCAGTAAACGCGGCGCCTTCGCGCGTAGCCTTGGCCCCGAATTTGCGGCGGGCGAACAGGAACCCTATGTGGTCAGCGTGATGCCCTGCACCGCTAAAAAAGATGAATCACTTCGCCCGGGCGTCAGTGAAGACATCGACCGCGTGCTGACCACACGCGAGCTGGCACGCATGATTAAGGCGCGGGGCATTGCCTTCAATGCGCTGTCGGAGCAGGCGGAATTTGATAACCCGCTGGGCGAAAGCACCGGTGCGGCGCAAATCTTTGGTGCCTCGGGTGGGGTGATGGAAGCCGTGGTGCGCACCGCCGCACATTTTATTGGTGAAGACGATTCACTGCCACTGGAATGGCATCAACTGCGCGGCGTCAGTGAAGGCCTTAAAGAAGCCGAGATACCCGGCATCGGCAAGGTCGCTATCTGCAACGGCATTGCAGCGGCACAACATATGCTCGAAACCGATGAGTGGCGTGATAAGTATGTCGCAATTGAAGTCATGGCCTGTGTCGGTGGCTGCCTCGGTGGCGGCGGCGAACCCAGGTCGATGGATCCGCAGGTGTTACAGAAACGCATGCACGCAATTTATGACATCGACAAACATGCGCCGCGACGTCGCTCCTATGAAAACCGTAACATCCAGACACTCTATGCCACAGAATTGCAGGCCCCCAATTCGCCTCAGGCGCATGCGCTGCTGCACACCAGTTATGCCGCACGTCACTCGAAACGCTTACTGCTGATGCGTTTTCTCGATTGTGTCGATCGCCGCGATGGCCACGCGGCTGCCAGTCTGTTTACTGAGGATGCACTGTGGTCAACCGCTTCAGCCTTCGGTGAAATACAGGGTAAACAAAATATTGAAGAATTTATTAACACGCAACTGCCGCCGCGTCAGTATGCTTCGCATTTCGCTCGCCATCGCATGCTGGCCAGCTCGGACATTAATGATCTCAGCGTGCTTACACCCACCGGCGAACGCTGTCGTTTCAGTTTAGAGGTGGAAACCTCTCATCAAGGCTCTACCTCAAGCATGCTAATCAAAAAACTTGTACGCGAAGTGTTAACATAAGCACAGGCTGGTAGATGTCAGCGAACAGGGCCGAAGCAGAACACTATTACGCGATTGTAGATTATGGAAATACTGAAAACTGTCGGCCTTTTTGCGCTGACCGCACTGGCTGAAATTATCGGCTGTTACCTGCCTTACCTGTGGCTCAAGCAGGATCGCTCTATCTGGTTATTACTGCCCGCGGCTATCAGCCTTGCAGTCTTCGCCTGGTTGCTGACCCTGCACCCCCATGCAGCCGGTCGTGTGTACGCCGCCTATGGGGGTGTTTATGTCAGCATGGCACTGCTCTGGCTATGGGCGGTTGAGTCGGTGCGTCCCACGCTAACCGACTGGCTCGGTGTGTCCGTTGTGTTGCTGGGTATGCTGATTATTATGTTCGGCCCGCGTCACGCCTGATACACCTTTATCGCGTTAGCAGGTTATACTGACGCAAACCAAATGAGAAAAATACCATGTACGATCTCACTGCCAGACTCAGCCAGCTCTTCGATACCACAGTCAAAGCGGTTTTCGGTATTATCCTGCTGTTTATTATTCTGGCGATTGCCATCGGCACCATTCAGCTGTTTATTACTACCTGGGACCTGCTGGCGTTTAAAGGCATCACCGGCCACTATATCGACCTGATTGCCGATGTGCTGACACTTTATGTGCTGATCGAACTGTCGCGCTCACTGGTCGAATATTTCAGCACCCATAAGTTACGCCTCACCTTTATTGTCGATGCGGCCATCGTGTTTGTGATACGTGAAATACTGATCGCGCTATTTAAACACGACCTCAAGGCAGAAATGCTGTATGCCTTATCCGCATTTCTGTTTGTACTGGGCGCACTGCGCATCGCCTCAGTGCTGGTTTACCATAAAGAAAAAGAACTGCATCAGCGTTAGACGGTCTACAGGCAGATGTAATATGCTTGTCAGGCCCGCCGATTTTGCAGAGATGCAATGACGGGCTGATCTACCTTTAGCTTTTTTCTAGCCGAGATGCTGCATGGCAACTGATAACAATACCCCACTCAATGATATGGCCGAACAGGTTCATGCGGTAATCCGTTCTGAACATTCCCGTAGCCGCTTCAGCAAATCCATTAGCCTTGGCATCGCGCTGTTCTTGATCGCCGCACTGAGCTGGTGGTTATGGCCCAGAGAACAGCCAATTCAGTGGCAACTGCATACGCTTGATCGTGGTGATATGGTACTCAGCGCCACCGCAACCGGTAATCTGCAGGCAAAGAGCGAAATCACCGTTGGCGCTGAAATTTCAGGTCTGATTCGTGAGGTGCTGGTTGAAGAAAACGACCAGGTAGACCAGGGCGATGTGCTGGCGCGTTTCAATACCGATGAACTGCAGGTCAGCCTGCAGCAGGCAGACGCACGACTCGCACTGGCCAGGGCCTCGGTTAAGGAAGCGGAAGCCAGCCTCGAAGAGGCACAGCTCAATCTGCAACGCAGTAAAGCGCTGGTGAAAAACGGCAGCGTATCACAGGCGGAATTCGACAGCCTCAAGGCCGCACAAAGCCGGGCCAGTGCAAAGCTGAGCTATGCCCATGCCTCAGTGCGCGAAGCGGAAGCAAGCGTATCGCAGGCAAACACCCGACTACAGAAAGCGGTGATCACCTCACCCATTAATGGCGTGGTGCTGCAACGCAATATCGAACCGGGCAATACTGTCGCCGCCAGTTTCCAGGCACCGGAACTGTTTTTACTGGCGGAAGACCTGGGGCAGATGGAACTGCATGTATCCCTGGATGAAGCGGATGTCGGCCAGGTTAAAGCCGGGCAACAGGCCAGCTTTACCGTCGACGCCTGGCCTTCGCAGTCATTTAACGCAGAGGTGCTCAAGGTACACCTGTACCCGTCGATTGAAAATAATGTGGTCACCTACACTACCGTACTCGGCGTGGACAATAGCGATAACCTGTTAAAGCCCGGCATGACCGCCACGGCCACCATTACCACCGGGCGCCGTGACCAGGTACTGCGCGTGCCCAATATGGCGTTTCGTTTTACCCCACCGGCCGAACAGCAGGGTGGCGGCCTGTTCAGCCATCCGGCCAGTCGCAACAATGGCAAGGGCGGCAGCAATAACACCGTGTGGTTATTGCGCGACGCACAGCCGCAGCGCTTACTGATTGCCACCGGCTTCAGCGATGGCCGCTACACCGAAGTACTCAGCGATGAGCTCAAGGCAGGTGATCAGATTGTTACCGGCATACTCGATAAACCTGCCAGGCAGAAATAATATGAGCAGCGATCCAGTCGCCATCACCACCTCTGCCAATGCGCTGTTACAGATGCGTGACATCTACAAGATCTATGGCGAGGGCAGCACCGAGGTAAAGGCTTTAAATGGCGTCAGCCTGGACATCGGCGCTGGTGAGTTTGTCGCAGTCATGGGTCCCAGTGGCTCGGGCAAATCCACCTGCATGAATATTCTGGGTTGCCTGGATGTGCCAAGTTATGGTGAGTACCTGTTTCGCGGCGTAAATGTTGGCCAGCTCAGTCTGGATGAACTCGCCCTGATACGCCGTCATTTTATGGGCTTCGTGTTCCAGAGCTTTAACCTGCTACCCCGTGTCAGCGCCCTTAACAATGTCGAACTGCCACTAGTCTATGCCGGCATTAAACGCAGCCAGCGACGTGAAATGGCGATGCAGGCACTGGACATTGTTGGCCTGGGAAAACGCGCATCGGCCACGCCCAACCAGTTATCCGGCGGCCAGCAACAACGGGTAGCGATTGCCCGCGCACTGGTGACACAACCTTCGTTGCTGTTAGCCGACGAACCTACCGGCAACCTGGACACCACCATGGCTCATGAAATCATGCATGAGCTGAAACGCATTCGTGATGAAAGTGGCATTACGATTATCATGGTCACCCACGAAGCAGACATTGCCCGCTACGCCGAGCGCGTGCTGTATTTTGTTGACGGACAGTTGCTCAAGGATGGCACGCCGGACGAGGTGCTGGCATGAATGCACTCGACACATTGTTAATGGCACTGCAGGCAATTGCGCGCAATAAGTTACGCTCGTTCCTGACCACACTGGGCATCATTATCGGTGTTGCCAGTGTGGTTGCCATGGTTCACCTGGGGCAGTCGGCGACGCGCAGTGTCACCGAGGAAATTGCCAGCATTGGCTCCAATCTTTTATTTGTGATGCCTGGCACCTCACAACGCGGTCCCGGTGGCCTGCGCACCAGTGCAGAGCCTTTCGAGATGGATGATGTCAACGCCATGCGCAATGAAATCAACGGCATTCTGGTTGCGCCATCTATCAGCACCAGCGCGACTGTGGTCATCGGTAACGCCAACGAGTCAATTCCGGTTATCGGCACCACCAATGAATATTTTACCGTGCGCAACCACGCGGTTGAAATAGGCCGTATGTTTACCGACTACGAACTCATTGCCGGCGACGCGGTATGTATTATTGGCAAGACCTTGATTGAGGAAATGTACCTGGGACAGGATCCGCTGGGCAGTACACTACGGGTCGGACGCACTGCCTGCCGCGTCATCGGTGTGCTGGAAGAAAAAGGCCAGTCGATGGGCCAGGACCGTGACAAAACCATTATTATGCCGCTTAAATCTGTGCAGCGCCGACTGGTGGGCCAGCTGGATGTGCAGTCGATTTTTGTCACTGCACTGGTCGACGGCACCACCAGGCAGGTGCAGCAGGAAATCGAATCACTGATGCGCCAACGGCGGCATATCGATACCCCAAAAGACGATGACTTTTACGTGCGTGACACCCAGGACATCGCCGAGGCGCTGGCACGCACCACCAATACGCTGACTATTTTACTTGGCGCGATTGCAGCGGTGAGTTTACTGGTCGGCGGCATCGGCATTATGAACATCATGCTGGTATCGGTCACCGAACGTACCCGTGAGATCGGCATTCGACTGGCGATCGGTGCACGCACCCATGATGTGTTAACCCAGTTCCTGGTGGAGTCCATTGTACTCTCCACCATCGGCGGACTGATTGGGCTGATACTGGGTGTGGGTGGCACCTGGTTGGTCACACAACAGCTCAATATGCCATTTGTGCTATCGCCGGGCATTATGTTACTGGGATTTTCTTTCTCGGTTGCCATCGGCATTATCTTCGGCTTTTTCCCCGCACGCAAAGCAGCCATGCTTAACCCGATCGATGCACTGCGTCATGAATAAATGTATCAGGCACTTATTCGCATAGACATTTAAATTGCATTACAGACACACTTGTCCTGTGAAATATATCGATAAACTTTATTGCTATAAAAAAACACACAATCGTTTTATTCATATTGTCTCAATGAAACAAATTTCATCCCCTGACAACGCCAGTTTGAATTTATTTCACAAAAATCAAGCCATCAATCCTGCATTTTTGTACTCGGCTTGAAATCAATTTTCACATGCCTCACACTGTAACCATCTTTTAACAACTGCACTGCAGGAGGAGAAAGACATGAGCTTACAGGTTAACGGTCAAACGATTGAAACCGACAATAATGGTTTTCTGCTTAATTACAAAGACTGGAACAATGACGTTATGCATGCGCTGATCAAGCAGCATGAAGCGGAAGGACACAAACCCTTATCAGAAACCGCAGTCGGCCTGGTGGAGTATTTCCGCGAGTCCTTTGAAAAAAACGAAGCACACCCCAGCATGAACCATCTGATTAAACACCTGGGCATGCAACAGGCGGATTCATTTAGCGAGGCAGAAGAATATAAAAACTTTTTATACGAAATGTTTCCACATGGCCCGGTGCAGAAATTATCCAGACTGGCCGGCCTGCCCAATCCGGGCAATGAAAACGAAAGTTAAACGACGTTATTGATATCTTTATTTTGATAACCTGAACTAACGTCGAACTATTTTACAGCCAGGCATTTCAGTTAATTTAATGCATAAAAAAGCCGGGGATAAATCCCCGGCTTTTTGTTGAACCCAGATCGTTTTCAGACGAACTTATTCAACCAGCTCATATGAGCCATCTTTATCATGGGTTTCACGACCGGTAACCGGCGGATTAAACACACACACCATGCGCATAGGCACACCTTTATTGGCCTTAAGAATGTGCTGATCATGTTCATTCAGCGCATACACCGTACCTTCACGAATCGGGTGCACAGTGCCGTCTTTCTTTTCTTCAATCTCACCTTCGCCTTCAATGCAGTACACCGCTTCCAGATGATTCTTGTACCACAAATGCAGCTCTTCACCCGTCTTGATAAGAGTGTCATGCAGTGAAAAGCCCATGCCATCACCAGCCAGCAACAAACGGCGACTATTCCACTGTTCTGAATCTACATCTGCATCAGTACCAATAACATCATCATAGAGGTTTTTAACAATCATACTGTCTCCGAATTACTTCGCTTGCTTATGCGTTATTCTGTTCCAGGCCGGTCTTCTCGGCCGGCCTGGTTAACTCAGTTTTAATATTATACGTAGCTGTCGATCAGCTACTTTTTATCGGCCACTTTCTGAATGGCACCTTCCAGAATATCAAAACCTTCGTTAATCAGTTCTTCAGTCAGAATCAGCGGACCGAGGAATTTAATCACTTCATCATCCGAACCGGCAGTTTCAATCACCAGCCCATCTGCAAACGCCTGGCTGCAGATATCCGAAGTCAGTTCCGGCTTCTTGAATTCCGCGCCCCAGATCATGCCATGACCACGAATTTCACGAATCAGTTGTGGGAATTTCAGTGCCAGCTGCTCCATGCGATCTTCCACCAGCGCTGATTTCACTTTCAGCTCTTTGGAAAACTTGTCATCCGACCAGTATTTTTTCAGCGCAACGGTTGATGACACAAACGCCAGGTTGTTACCGCGGAACGTGCCGGAATGCTCACCGGGGCTCCACTGATCCAGTTCCGGCGACAATAGCACCAACGCCATTGGCTGACCGGCACCGATTGACTTGGACAGGGTGACAATATCCGGACGTATACCCGCTCTTTCAAAACTGAAGAAGTCACTGGAGCGACCATTACCCACCTGAATCTCATCGGTGATCATCAGGATGTCAAAGTCATCACAGATCTGGCGCAGATCCCTTAACCACTGCTCACCCGCAACATTTATGCCGCCTTCCGCCTGAATGGTTTCCAGCACTATCGCTGCCGGTAATTCAGTACCACTGGAGTCATCTTCCAGAATTTTGCGCAAATAGGCGATGGTATCCACCTTGTCACCCAGGTATTTATGAAACGGTACCTGGGTGGTGTAGCCGGGCACACCATAGCTTTCATCGTGGTAATAGCTGTTACCGGTGATACTCAATGAACCCATCGACATGCCGTGGAAACCATTGGTAAACGACATCACCTGCTTACGGCCTTTCACCTTACGTGCAATTTTCAGCGCAGTCTCTATCGCATTGGTACCGGTTGGGCCAACAAACTGCAGTTTGTAATCGAGTTTTCTTGGCTTGAGAATGTTGTTTACAAAGGTGGTAATAAAATCCTTTTTGGCAACCGTACCCATATCCAGCGCATGACCAACGCCATCATTCTGCAGGTATTCAATCAACGCCTTATTAATATCCGGGTTGTTATGACCGTAGTTTAAAGCTCCCGCACCGGCGAAAAAATCGATATAGCGTTTGCCGTCTTCATCCCAGATTTCCGCCATTTTGGATTTCTCGAAAATAACCGGGAAAGACCGAATATAGCCACGAACTTCTGATTCATACTTATCAAAAATTTCTAAATTCATTGTCATTGGTTTTGTCCTTCAGCAATGTCTGCTTAAGCTTAGCGCTTGCATTTCTATCTGTTTATACGAAACTACTCGCCTGCAGGAGCTATCAACACGGAGTTTCTTTAGTGGTCAATATATAAATATCCTGCGAAAAAACGGCATTATACCCTATTTGAATAGAAAACTCCTTAGTGAAAACCAAATTAAATCCAGCAAACCCAGCTACGACCGCCATACAGGGCTTTTAGCGGATTTCACCGAGTTTAATTTCTGCACCATCCGGCGACAACTATTTATTTACTACACTAAACGAGGTGATGTTTCGTGTTCGATGTACTCATCCTTGCCGTTGCGCTAAGCATGGATGCCTTTGCGGTATCCATTGGCCTGGGATCCAGACAGAAATCCACGCCCCTTGCACTCGCTCTGCTCGCTGCCACCTACTTCGGCCTGTTTCAGGGCCTGATGCCACTGATCGGCTACCTCGGCGGCCAGGGCGTACTGGGCTGGGTTGAAACCTTTGCACCCTGGATTGCCTTTCTGCTGCTGGCCTTTATCGGTGGCAAAATGATTTACGAATCGTTCGCCGAAAACATCGAGGAGGATATAGCACAGATTACTCACCGCGTAATGCTAATACTTGCCATTGCCACCAGCATTGATGCCATGGCCGCCGGTTTCGCCCTGACCCTGCTCGAGGTATCTGCCCTGCTGTCCTGCCTGGTTATTGGCATCACCACCTTCGCCTTCAGTTACCTCGGTGTATTTGTTGGCTTCAAAAGCGGCACCTGGCTGGAAAGTAAAGCCGAATTACTCGGTGGCATTGTACTGGTCCTGATTGGCCTGAAAATTTTACTCGCCTAGTCGACAGTCCTTTATTATTAACACAAAGCTGTGTCATATTGATGACATTGAGTTAACAGGATTGACCTGATGACGGCGCATCACTGCCCGTACACCCGGCTGTAACGAAACAACCAACAGGAGCAGGCGTGCTATCCAAATTACCCCGCTGGATTGAATACGGTGCATTTACCCTTGCCCTGCTGGCAGGCATTGTAAACGCTGTTGGCCTGCTGGGTTTTCAGCATCAGTCCATTTCCCATCTGTCCGGCACGGCAACCCTGCTTGGCACATCACTACTGGTCGGCTTTGATAGCAGCCTGCATTTAATTGGCGTATTAGTGTCATTTTTGCTCGGTGCCATGGTGTCAGGACTGATGCTTTCCAGTACTTCACTAAAACTGGGCCGACATTATGATTCACTGTTATTTATTGAAGGCCTGCTGTTACTGTGTGCAATTTATTTTCTAACCGATGGATCACTGTTCGGTCATTATTTTGCCTCCACCGCCTGTGGCCTGCAAAACGCACTGGCCACTACCTACAGCGGGGCAATTGTAAGAACCACTCATGTCACCGGCATCTTTACCGACCTCGGCATACTGCTCGGCTCTGCACTGCGTGGTGAAGCCTTCGACAAACGCAAGGCGATGCTGTTTCTGCTGATTATCAGCGGCTTTACCCTGGGTGGTTTGTTTGGTGGCCTGCTGTATACCCGACTGGCATTTATGGCATTAATCGTGCCGGCGATTATCTGCTTTGCACTGGCACTGTCTTACAAAATTTATATTGCACGTAACCAGTAATTTAAAAATATATGGCTTTATTCCACACTCACACATCCAGGCGCTAACGTCAGCTGCTTCAAGCCTGCTTAATGCTGCGGTTTTTTGCCTGATCCGTCATAGCACTGTATAAACAGCTGTATTCTATAAAAACCTGCAGCTTGAATTAGCCGCACATCTGGTTTAGCCTCGAACAACACTAATGCAGCGTCTGCGCAACACAGGACTCTATGGTTTTTCAGTAAATAATCTGCACTGGAAAATTCCATTTTACTGAAGCCATTCAGCCACACGCATGAAATACATACTCAATGAAGGCACTACCTGCTGGCGCACCAGTCAAGCCCAACGCGCTTCATTTATTATTGATGGTGAAGATTACTTCCGTACTGTTCGCCAGGCAATGAAGCTGGCGCAACACAGTATCTTTATTATTGGCTGGGATGTTCACAGCGAACTGCAGTTGATTCGCGACGATTCCGATGATGGTCACCCGAAACAACTGGGGCCCCTGCTTAATCAGCTGGCTGCGCAACAGAAATCACTCAATGTCTATATTCTTAACTGGGACTTCGCCATGATCTATGTGATCGAGCGCGAATTCTTTCCCCATTACAAACTGCGCTGGAAATCCCATAAGCGGGTTCACTTCTGCCTCGACGGCAACCACCCGGTGGGCGCGTCACAACACCAGAAACTGGTGGTAGTGGATGACCAGCTGGCCTTTGTCGGCGGCATGGATTTATCCCAGTGGCGCTGGGACACACCACAACACAAAATCAACGAGCCACGTCGACTCGACCCCAGGGGCAAACCCTACCCACCGTTTCACGATGTAATGATGCTGGTGGACGGTGATGCCGCGCGCTCGATCGGTGAGCTGGCCCGCGAACGCTGGCAGATTGCCGCGGACCAGGAGGCAACACCCCTTAACCCCAACCGTCACAATGCACAGGCCGTAGCTGACTGGCCACAGCAACGAGAGCCGGATCTGCAAAACATTGATATCGGCATTGCACGCACCCTGCCAGCATACCGGGGGCGCGAAGCGGTACGTGAGGTCGAACAGCTTTACCTGCAGAGCATTGCCGCCGCCGAGCGGTTTATTTATATCGAAAACCAGTACTTCAGTTCACAGCGGGTTGGCGAGGCACTTGAGCAACGCCTGCAACAGCGCGATGGCCCGGAAGTGATTGTGGTAATGCCGGAAAAAACCGGCGGCTGGCTGGAGCAGCACACCATGGATGTGCTGCGCGCACGCCTGCTATCAAAACTTAAACAGGCGGACAGGCATGACAGGCTGCGCATTTATTATGTGCAACTGAGTGCCTCACCTGCCATCTCCTTGATGATTCATGCCAAGGTAATGGTGATTGATGACTGTTTCGCCCGAGTGGCCTCCTCCAATCTGAGCAATCGCTCCATGGGGCTGGATTCGGAATGTGATCTGGCGGTGCAGTCCAGCGACACACAGGACTGCGACGCAGCCATTGCCGGTTTTCGCCGCCGCCTGCTGGCGGAACACCTGGATGTCAGCGAGGACGAGCTGGCCAGTGCCGAGCAGCAGCATTCGTCACTGATCCAGGCAATCGAATCACTGTGCGGTGATCAGCGCAGCCTGCGGCCGTTGTCCACCGAGCTACCCGCCGATGTCGACAGCTGGGTGCCTGAATCCGAGCTGCTCGACCCGGAAAAACCGGTGGAACCGGACGAGTTTTTTGATCATATTATCCAGCCGGAGCAGCAAAAGCCCGCTTACCCTCATATGCTGCGTATTGCGCTGCTGCTACTGGGTGTGCTCACCCTGGCTGCAGCCTGGCGCTGGGGTGGACTGGCTGACTGGCTGACCATGCAACAGGCCGAACAGACCGCCAGCTGGATTGAACAAAGTGCCTTCAGTCCACTGCTGGTCATACTCGCCTATGTGATAGGCGGCTTGCTGATGGTACCCGTCACCCTGTTGATTATTGCCACGGTTAGTGTATTTGGCCCCTGGTACGGTGCAGGCTATGCGCTGCTGGGTGCCGAGCTATCTGCGATTGTGAGCTTTGCACTGGGGCACCTGCTGGGAAACGAGGCACTCAGACGCATCGCCGGCAGCCGGGTTAACCGCATCAGCACGGCCATTGCCCGGCGCGGCGTACTCACCATTATCACCCTGCGCATTGTGCCGGTGGCACCGTTTTCGGTGATCAATGTCATCGCCGGGGCCACCGCGATTCGCCTGCGCGACTTTGCCCTGGGCAGCTTTCTGGGGATGATCCCCGGTGTAGTGTCTATCGCCATTCTTGCCGATCGCCTGGTGGCGTCTTTACGCGATCCCAGCCCACAGAGCATTCTGGTACTGCTGGCGGCGATTGTACTGGTTATTCTGACACTGTTTGGACTGCGCCAGTGGAGCCGGCGTAAACGGCAGGCGAACTAGTGGTGAATGTTCTGCGCATAGCCAGCTACAATATTCACCGCTGCATTGGCTGTGACGGCCAGCATAATCCTCAACGGGTCGCACGTGTTTTACAGTCCCTGGATGCCGATATCATTGCCCTGCAGGAAGTCGGTTTTGAAACCGACAAAGAACACAATGTGCTGCAGTATCTGGGCACGAGCATCGATGCGCAGGTTATCGAAGGCATCACTCTGCTGGATGAACGCGGCCATTATGGTAACGCCATACTCAGCCGTTTACCGATTGACGCCATCAGGCTGCATGACATCAGCGTCAGCCACTGTGAACCCCGGGGCGTGATTGAACTGCAACTCACGATCAATGGCCAGCAGATGCAACTGCTGGCCACTCATCTTGGCCTGCGCCCGGCCGAACGCCGCAGCCAGGTGGATTACTTACTGGCATTGCTCAGGGATAGCCACGCTGATATGCAGATTTTAATGGGCGACCTTAACCAGTGGTGGCTCGGCTCGCGTTCCAGGAGGCGACTGCAGCAGTATTTTTCCAGCGCCGAGAACAGGCAACGCCAGTGTCCTGCCCCGCGTACTTTCCCGGCCCGCTGGCCACTGTTCTCGCTGGACCGTATACTGCTACGACCGGCTGAACTTTGTGACCGGCTGGAACACGGCCATAAAGCACTGCTCGGCCGCACCGCGAACAAGCGAAATACAGCCCGCATAGATACATCCATCAGGCAGCTGGCACGTTGCGCCTCGGACCATTTGCCACTGCTGGCTGAACTCCGGCTGCCAGACGCGGACACTGTGATGTGAACGGGTGATGCGGATAGCCACCGGCGACCTTCGCACTGCAGATGAGTTCGTCAACTTTTATCACACCCGTTAGATCGGTAATCATTATGAATGAAAATATAAGTCTCTGGCTGAACACACAGATCTACAACAACAGCCTGCAGC
>JBFFND010000012.1:0-17242 GCA_041563375.1 Gammaproteobacteria bacterium
AGGTACAGCACAATAAGCGAAAATGAAGTTTGTTGACTCACTTTTATATCCATCCAGCTGCGCGTGCGCTGCTATAACAGTGCACGCGCATGGTTTATTTTGATGACGGCTGCAGTCGCGACAGATCCGCCGCGCGGATAAACAGACCATGCAACTGGCTGAGCAGTGCAATGCGGTTATGTTTCAGGGCTTCGTCTTCGGCCATTACCATCACCTGGTCAAAAAATGTATCCACCGGTTCACGCAGTGCTGCCAGTTGCTGCAGTGCATCAGCATAGTCACCGTTATCCAGTTTTGGCACAACCTCTGCAGCAATGCGCTGCAACTGATCATTCAACTGCTGCTCCGCCTTTTCCTGCAACAGGTCCAGGTTAATCAGGTGCGGCAATTCACCGTCGATTTTCTTCAGGATATTGCCAATGCGTTTATTCGCTGCGGCCAGGCTTTCTGCGGCATCCAGCTTGATAAATTCATTCACCGCATGAATGCGACGATCAAAGTCCATCGGGCGGGTTGGCTTAAGCGCCAGCACCGCATCATACACATCCACGCCGATCTGCTGACTGGTGTAATACACCTTCAGGCGATCCAGCATAAAGTGAAGCACATCATCAATAGCGGCCTCTGCCATAAGCTCGGGCGCATACTGCTGCGCTACATGTTTCAGTAACAGCTGCAGATCAAGATCCAGTTTGCACTCGATTAATATACGCAACACACCCAGTGCGGCACGGCGTAACGCGAACGGGTCTTTATCACCGCTGGGTTTCTGCCCGATGGCAAAGATACCCAGCAGGGTATCCAGTTTATCCGCCAGCGACAGGATCTGCCCGGTTTTACCGGCTGGCAACTGGTCACCGGCAAAGCGTGGCATATACTGTTCATCCAGGGCATCAGCAACTTCCTGCGCCTCACCATCATTGATTGCATAGTAACGACCCATAATGCCCTGCAGGTCGGTGAATTCATTCACCATCTCGGTCATCAGGTCGCACTTGCTTAACAGCCCGGCACGTTTTGCCAGTGTTGTATCTTCACCCAGCTCGGCGGCAATTGATTCGGCAATGCTGGCGACGCGACGTGACTTGTCGCCCAGTGAGCCCAGCTTTGCCTGGAACACCACTTTGTCCAGTGAGTCGATATGTGATTCCAGCTTTTTCTTGCCATCCTGTTCCCAGAAAAACTTGGCATCGCCCAGACGAGGACGTATGACACGCTCATTACCGTCTTTCACTTTTGTAATATCTGTGCTTTCAATATTACTGATGGTAATAAAGTGCGGCATCAAGGCTTTATTTGCATCCACCACCGGGAAATATTTCTGGTGATCCTGCATGGATGAAATCAGGCTCTCGGCTGGCACTTCAAGAAACTCTTTATCAAAATCGCCTGACACGGCCACTGGCCATTCAACCAGTGCGGTGACTTCCTGTAACAGGCCTTCATCAATAATCGCTGTGCCACCCAGTTTTTCTGCGGTTTTTTCTGCCTGTTGTTTGATCGTCTGCAGTCGTTCTTCACGATCCACCATGACATAACCCGGCGATTTAAGACGATGGATGTAGTCTTCAGGCGATTGCAGGTTAATCACTTCAGGGTGATGGAAACGATGACCGCGGGATTCACGACCCGACTGTATACCCATAATGTTGGCATCAATAATGTCATGACCAAACAGCATGACTATCCAGTGCACCGGGCGCACAAACTCTGCATCACTGTCGCCCCAACGCATACGTTTAGGAATCGGCAATTTCGCCAGTGCCTGGTTAACCATGTCGGGCACCAGTTCGGTCGTTGGTTTGCCTTTTTCCAGCTCACGGAACACCAGCCACTCACCTTTATCGGTGCTCATGGTCTGTAACTCAGACACATCCACGCCACAACCCTGTGCAAAGCCCTGTGCCGCTTTTGTCGCATTGCCATCTTTATCGTACGCGGCTTTAATCGCTGGCCCACGTTTTTCTATATCACGGTCCGCCTGCGATTCATCAACCTGGTTAATCAACACGGCCAGTCGGCGTGGTGATGCATAGGCATTTACTTTTGCATAATTAATGCCGGCTTCTTTCAAACCATTTTCAATACCCGCGGCAAACGCATCAGATAATTTATTTAAGGCTTTGGGTGGTAATTCTTCCGTACCAATTTCAACTAACAAGTCACGTGTGCTCATTATTTTGACTCCTTAGCTGCTTTACAGATGGGGAAACCCAATGCTTCACGTGCATCGTAATAGGCCTGCGCCACCGCACGGGACAGGGTGCGCACACGCAGGATATAGCGCTGGCGCTCGGTTACCGAAATCGCGTGACGTGCATCCAGCAAATTGAATGTGTGCGAGGCTTTTAACACCTGTTCATAGGCGGGCAATGCAAGACCTGCTTCAATCAAACGTGCGCTTTCTTTTTCGCAGGTATCAAACCAGGCAAACAGCGATTCGGTATCTGCCTGCTCGAAATTGTAGTGGGACTGTTCCACCTCATTCTGGTGGAATACATCGCCGTAGGTGACGACACCCTGTGGGCCTTCGGTCCACACCAGGTCAAAGATGCTCTGCTTGTTCTGGATATACATCGCCAGGCGCTCCAGGCCATAGGTGATTTCACCGGTTACCGGACGACACTCCAGACCACCCACCTGCTGGAAGTAGGTGAACTGGGTCACCTCCATGCCGTTCAGCCAGACTTCCCAGCCCAGCCCCCAGGCACCCAGGGTGGGAGATTCCCAGTTGTCTTCAACAAAACGGATATCGTGTTCCAGCGGGTCGAAACCCAGTGCCTTTAACGAATCAAGGTACAGCTCCTGGATGTCATCGGGATTGGGCTTGAGTGCCACCTGGAACTGGTAATAGTGCTGCAGGCGGTTGGGGTTTTCGCCGTAGCGGCCATCGGTGGGTCGACGGCAGGGCTGCACATAGGCAGCGCGCCAGGGCTCCGGACCGATGGAGCGCAGAAAGGTGGCCGGGTGAAAGGTACCGGCGCCGACTTCCATATCCAGCGGTTGAATGATGGCGCAGCCCTGCTTCGCCCAGAAATCCTGCAGGGCATTAATCAGCCCCTGAAACGTTGATACATCGTATGCCATTTAGAATTCGATCATTGTTTTTATAAAGCAGGCAAGTATACCGAATTCACGGCACAATGACCTGCCTGTAACCACAGAAAATTTGGCGAATTTAGCCCTTTTTTGCCCCGAACCGGCGCATCAGCAACATCGACGGTTTGCCATGCACTGGCCTCACCCGCCTGATTGCTGGATAATAGCGCCCCCTTTCGCCAGATTCGGAATCCCATGCCTGACCAAACTGTCTCATTGCCCGAGCTTGCCCAGTGGCTGCAGGACCCGCAGCGCCCGGCCAGCACCCTCAACCTGCACCAGCTGCAGGGCTTTCTGTTTGCCATCTGCAGCACCCCGGTGAAGCTGCAGCAGCACGAGTGGATGCCCGCGGTGTTTGCCGACCAGCCGCCGGATGTGTCCCAGGCAGGGGCCTACCTGGACACCATCAACCAGCTGCAACAGAGTATCGCGCAGGATATCGACGACTTTATGGTGGGCCTGCCCGAAGACTGCATTCTCACCGAGCCCTTTGCCGCCAATTTCGAGAGCAATGCGCTGCACCACTGGAGTCACGGCTTCGAACTGGGACTGACCCTGACCGAGCATTTCTGGGACGAGATCAAGGATGCCGCGCAGCCGCAGTCATTCTGGGCGATGCTGAGCTTCTTCTCCAATCTGCATAATGCACAGACCCTGACCGCCAGATTCAAGAATGGCAGCCTGCCGATTGAAACCGTCACCCTGTCGGTATTCAGCGAATTCAGCAAGCTGATGCAGAATTACGCGGACCTGGCAAAGAAACACCAGCAACCACGCAAGAGCCAGGGCGTTCGCCTCAGTGCCGGCGCTGCAGGCAATTCGGCGGGGATTCCGCTGTTTAACCCGCAACAGCCGATGCAGGACAATAACAACCTGATCCAGCAGGCCTGGGCCAGCCCCGACCCGATTGAAAAAGTGCAGCTGGCGCACCAGGTGCTGCAACAGGACCCGGACAATATCAATGCACTGATGCTGCTGGCGCAATGGGAAGCCGCCAGCTCGGAGGAACGACGCGACCTGTTGAAACGCGCAGTGGAAGGCTGCGAGCGGGTACTGGGCGAGGACTTTTTCGAGAAAAACACGGGGCGTTTCTGGCTGATCCGCGAAACCCGCACCTTTATGGAGGCGCTGACCAACCTGGCCAGCAGCTATGCGCACCTTAAAGATTATGCCAACGCCATCGCCTGTTACGAGCGCGGTATTGTGCTCAACCCGGCGGATAACCAGTTTAACCGTTACCCCTTGAGCAACTGCTATATCACCACCCGCCAGCTGGATAAAGCACGGACACTGGCCCGGCAGTTTGCCCAGGACACGGGGGCCTTTTTTCTCTTCGACCAGGCGCTGTGCGCGTTTATTGAACAGGGCGACAGCAGCGACAGCCGCCAGCTGAAACAGCAGGCACTGGCGCATAATAAATACGTGCCGAAAGTACTCACCGGCAAAATCAAAATGCCGAAGCGCATGCCGGAACGCCTGGGCAGCGGCGACAAGGATGAAGCGGTGCTGTATGCGGCGCAGAATACCGAGTTGTGGCGTGGCGTACCGGGCGCGATTGCCTGGTTATTAAAGAAATAGCCGCGAAAAGCTGATTTGCATCGCCGTGCGACGATAAAAGCACAGCATTCACAGGGTTTACGTTTATCCGCAAAAGCGGCACAGCGGCGTTAATCCTGTTAAAATGGCCGGCTATTTGTCAGCTATACCCGGAAGCACCATGTCTCAACAACGCAAAGCGGTCGCCCTGATTTCCGGCGGCCTCGACTCACTACTCGCTGCTCGCGTCATGCTCGAACAGGGCATTCATGTGGAAGGCATTAACTTCTTCACCGGCTTCTGTGTGGAAGGCCACACCCATGCGATTCGCAAAAAAGACAAGGACAAGCCAAAGCGCAACAATGCACTCTGGTCTGCCGAGCAGCTGGGCATCAAGCTGCACATTATCGATATCGTTGAAGAATACAAGGACGTGCTGCTCAATCCAAAACACGGCTATGGCGCCAATATGAACCCCTGCCTCGACTGCAAGGTGTTTATGGTCAACAAGGCCAAACAGTGGGCCGATGAAAACGGTTTTGATTTTATTATTACCGGCGAAGTGGTGGGCCAGCGCCCGATGTCACAGCGCAAGGACACCATGCCGGTGATCTCCCGCGAATCCGGTGCCGATGACCGTTTACTGCGCCCGTTGTGTGCACGTAACCTGCCGCCCACCCTGCCGGAAAAAGAAGGCTGGGTTGAACGGGACAAGTTATACGGTTTTTCCGGCCGTAATCGCAAACCGCAAATGCAACTGGCGGCGCAGTTCGGTTTTGAAGACTATGCCAAACCGGCCGGCGGCTGCTGTTTTCTTACCGACGAAAACTACTCCGCCAAGCTGGTGGATTTATGGGATGCCCGAGGCAGTCGTGAATATGAGATGGATGACATTATGCTGCTCAAAGTCGGCCGCCATATTCGCCCGGCACCCCACTACAAACTGATAGTGGGTCGCGAAGACGGTGAAAATAAATTCCTGCAGGGTTACCGCAACAATTACATTTCATTTAAAACCACCGACGTGCCCGGCCCGTTAACCCTGCTCGATGGTGTGGCCAGTGATGAGGATCTTAAATTCGCTGCACAGATTACCGCGCGTTTTTCCCAGGGCAAAAACCAGCCCAGCGTAAATATCGAAGCTCGCCGCACCAATGGTGAAACGATTCAACTGGACGTGGCACCTATGCCTGCCAGTGAAATTAAAGCGGAGTGGTATGTTTGATTTCAGTGAAATTTAGCTAGCAGATTTTAACTTTATGGAGACCACAACCTTGGCACATTACGAACTGGATGCACGTCGCATGTTCTGCCCCATGCCGGTGATTCGCACGCAGGACAGGGTCAACCAGCTGCAACCCGGTGATACGCTGGAAGTGGTGTCCACCGACCCCGGTGCGTTAAATGACATTCCCGCCTGGTGTCGCATCAATGGACATAAAGTTGTCAGCACCCGTGAAGCGGATGATGAGGTATTTGTAACCATCGAAGTGTGTGACGCCTGACCAGGCATCACACCCAGCTGAATCTATCCACGGAAAAAACAAAAGCCACGCGCATTAATCACTGCCGTGGCTTTTATTTTGTACTATCGCAAGTGGTTTTATTTTTTCATCAGGTAAAAATTATTCTGAAAATCATGGGGCAACTGCCGTACTGCAATCTCTGTAAAGCCAGCCTGCTGCAACATGCTCAAGGCAAGCTCCTCACCCCACATTGTACCCAGCCCCGCACCGCCCTGTGCCAGTGAAACGGTCATGCAATGCATGGTGGATATGGTATATAACAATGGCCCCACTGGATGCTGCAGATTATTCTCCAGCTGACTGGATGCACGAATGTCCTGCATCAGAAAAACACCAGCTGGTTTCAGGCTGCGGTAAATACCATCCAGCACGCCCTGTGGATTACCCTGGTCATGAATGACATCAAACGCGGTAATAAAATCGAACGCCCGGGATTCGGCCTGACGATCAAAATGGCTCAAATCACGCTGTTCAAAGACCAGGTTATTCAGCCCCCTGCTGTCTGCCTGATTCTGCGCATACTCGACCGCTGCCGCCGAAAGCTCATAGCCGGTAAACTGACTCGCCGGAAAGCGTTGCGCCATATGCAATAGCGCCCGCCCCTTACCACAGCCGATATCCAGCACCTGCACGCCCTGCTGCAGCCGCTGCAGGTCATTGCCCAGCAATGGCAGAATATGCTCATCAAGACTGGACAGCACGGTCTGGTTGCTGTCTTCGGCCATCACTTCATGGAAGCGTGGGTAATGCTCATAAGCCACACCGCCCCCCTGACGGAAACAGTCGACAATTTTATCCTCCACCTGGCCCAGCATACCGATGTACTGGGCAAATACCGCCAGGTTATCCGGCGATGATTTACGGCACAGCAAGGCCCCGTGGCTATCCGGCATCAGGTAATGTTCATCCTCTGCCTGGTACTGGATGATCCCACCCACCACCATCGCTGCCAGCCATTCTTTTACATAGCGGGACTCCAGCCCCGCATGCGCAGCTATGTCTTCTGCACTGGCCATACCCAGCTCGGCCAGGCTATCAAATAATCCGGTGCGATGACCGATTGAGACCATCAGCGACAGGGCGCCATGATTTAATATCGCCAGCAATTTATCGGCAAATTCATCAACGGGTCTTGCTTCATTCAGAATGGGTATACAGGCATTACACATGACTCTCTCCTCAGTTACGTTTCAGTAGCTAAAGTGTATTGAGGAGTTTTTTAAGGCCGCAACACAACTACCAATTTATTTTTTTCAGGCTTATGTTATTGTTTTCAGGAAGGTAAATAATTTACTGCTAGCCTGCGGCACACACAGCAACGCTGATTCAGTGCTGTTTCTGACTCGAAGTACAAAAAAAGGACAGGACCATGCCCAAAGACGGCAGCATCACACGCAACAGGATTATGGACATTGCACAGGGCATGGTACTGGACGTGGGCCTCAGCGGCACGTCGGTAGAAAAGGTTATTGAACAGGCCGGGGTAACCAAAGGCACTTTCTTTTATCACTTCAAAACCAAACCGGATCTTGCTGCCGCGCTGATTGAACGCTACGCAGCGGAAGACCAGCTGCACTTCAATCTTGCCATGCAGAAAGCCGAACAACTGTCCCGCGATCCGCTTCAGCAATTACTGATTTTTCTTGGTTTATTAATTGAAAAGACCGACCAGCTGGAAGCGCCGTTTCCCGGTTGCCTGTATGCGTCCTACTGTTACCAGAGTGGTGCCATTTCGGCGGAAATAATGGCAACCGTCGAGCAGATGATGCTGTTCTGGCGGCAGCAATTAGCCGATAAAGTACAACAACTGAGCCTTCAATACCCGCCGCGTATTCCAGTAGAAACCTGCCAGCTGGCAGACCATGTACTGGCCACGTTTGAGGGTGCATTTATTCTATCGAAGATTATGAATGAACCGAAGCTGGCGTCAGAACAGCTGATTCAATGCCGGAATTATCTTGAACTACTGTTTATGCCAGCAGACAGATAATGGCCAGGTGTTTCATATATTTTGAAGGGTGATTGAAAGGCCGCGCTCATTCTGAGTATGCGAGCCATGCCTGATTAGCATTTATACTCACAACAGTGACTTATGCGCATCTGGCCACTGTTGCATAGGCGTTACCCTGGTTTTTGTACTGTACCGTCACTTCGTACTTTTTCTCTTTGCTGTTGGCACCGTACCATTCTGAACAGGCATGCAAAGCATCTCTGACCGTTGAAAAATACGATAACACATGACCGGCATCTGTCATCAGTACGATGGTACCTTCGCTCCACTCACGGATATAAAATTTCATATCGTCATTCCTCTACTCTTACTTTTCAGTATCGCAAGTATCGGCAGACAATCTGAATTTAATATGAACAAATTATGACATTTGTGTGAATTTGGCGAGGGTGCTATACAGCGAGCTTACATGCGGTTTTCAAGGTTACTGTATTATTACTCCGCTGTCTGTACGCTTATTTATTCACCATATTGTCAACCCGACCAATCGCACAGCTGACAAATGATTTTGCTTTAGCTTTAGCCGCCCTGATACCTTCCGCCGTTCCCGCCTCGGGATAGCCCATTTTTAATAACGCCGCCGCCAGTTCATTTCTGGTTGTTTCGTCCTGCGCTGTGCTGTCATCGGACATCTCAATGCTAATCCTGCCCTGCTCCACATCCACATTAACATCCTTGACCCGGGTATCAGTCAGCAGGCCCTTCCTGATACTTGAAGCACAGCCACCGCATTTGATATTTTCTACCTGTAGTTCAATCATTACCTCAATCTCCTGTTTCACAAGGGTCACACTGATGTTTCGGGGCGCACAATAAATCTGCATCGCACACCACTAATTGATTATACCGTCGACTTGCATGCAATGCTGTAAGACACGACAATAGCCACTTAATTTCATTCTGCGAACAATCAATCGGTGGATATCAGCAAATCACAACGTAAAAAAGCCATGGATACCGCCACCTGGTGGGGACTGATTGTCAACCTGGTGCTGTCCATCGGCAAGCTGCTGGTCGGTTATATCGGCCATTCCCAGGCACTGATCGCCGATGGCCTGCATTCATTGTCTGACCTGGTCTCCGATGGCATGGTATTGCTGGCCACGCACCACTCGAATATCGATGCGGACGAGGATCACCCTTACGGCCATGCCCGCTATGAAACCTTCGCCACCATCACCCTCGCGGTATTACTGACCGCAGTGGGCATCGGTATCGGCGTGGACGCGGCCTATCGCCTGCTGGATGCAGAAAAGCTGGCGATCCCTGGCATGATCACCCTGTGGGTGGCCGGCGCATCCATTGCCAGTAAGGAAATTTTGTACCAGTACACTATGATTGTGGCGCGGCGGGTTAAATCAAGCCTGCTCGAGGCCAATGCCTGGCATCACCGCAGCGATGCGATTTCCTCGATTGTGGTCTTCGTCGGCATTGCCGGCGCCATGTGGGGCTACCCCATGCTCGACTCAATCGCGGCGATTATTGTGGCACTGATGATCTGCAAAATCGGCTGGGAGCTGGGTCACCAGAGTTTTCAGGAGCTGGTGGATACCGGCCTTGACCAGGAAACCCTGGCACAGGTTGAACAGGCGGTATTGAATATATACGGGGTAAAAGAACTGCATATGCTGCGCAGCCGCCGCATGGGCCATATGGCGCTGGTTGATCTGCATATTCTGGTGGCTCCCAGACTGAGCGTGTCGGAAGGGCATCAAATTTCAGAAGCGGTGGAGATGGCCCTGATTGACCAGTTTGAAGAGATCCAGGATGTCACTGTGCACATTGACCCGGAGGATGATGAGCAGGATGGCAACAGCTGCCGTCACCTGCCCCTGCGGGATGCAGTGCTCAGCAGCCTGAAAAACCTGTGGCAGGACATCACGGAAAGCCAGCAGATACAGGATCTCACCCTGCATTACCTGGATGGTAAAATTAATATCGAGCTGGTACTGCCACTGTCACTGATTCAGTCCGCTGGCGAAGCGGAACAGATTAAAACCCGCATCCACAAAGCCAGTAAAAAGCTGAATTATATTGGCTCGGTGGAGGTTTTATTCAAATAGCACTATTATGGTGCAGGCGGGAACACTGGCGCATTATTTTGGTGCAAAATTATTTTATATTGCCCCTCAATGCCCATTTTTAGGCATTTCACTTGTGGCATATTTCATGCAGAATAGCTGGCAGTGTAAAACAACCGATTAGACACCTGTCGCATCAGGCCCTGGGCACCGATGCGCACGGACCGACAAGCCATTATCTTGCCGACCGTGGGAGCGTAGAGCAAAGATGAAAGCCGTTTATGTGACCACAGGCCATAAACAGATAAGGGCCTGGAACCGACGGGTTTCAAAGTTTAATTCATGTACTATTTATCTGGAGACAACCATGTCAGCACCTATGACAGCAAATGACGTATTAAAAATGTTAAAAGACAACGAAGTAAAATTCGTTGATTTTCGCTTCACGGACCCACGCGGTAAAGAACAGCACGTTTCTGTTCCATCACACACGGTCAACGAAGGCACTTTTGAAGAAGGCAAGATGTTTGACGGCTCTTCTATCGAAGGCTGGAAAGGCATTAACGAATCCGACATGATTATGATGCCGGATCCAACCACTGCGATTATGGATCCCTTCTGCGAAGAAGCCACGCTTAATATCAGCTGTGACATCATCGAACCTGCCACCATGCAGGGCTATGAGCGTGACCCACGCTCTATCGCAAAGCGTGCTGAAGAGTACATGAAGTCCACTGGCATCGCGGATACTGCATACTTTGGTCCTGAGAACGAATTCTTTGTATTCGACAGCGTGGCCTGGAAGAACGACATGGGCGAAGTCTTCTACAAGATCGGCTCTGAAGAAGCCGAATGGAGCAAGGGCGTACAAACCGAAACCGGTAACCTGGGTCACCGCCCCGGCGTTAAAGGCGGTTACTTCCCTGTACCACCAGTTGACTCACTGCAGGACCTGCGTTCAGCAATGTGCCTGGTGATTGAAGACATGGGTGTAGAAACAGAAGTACATCACCACGAAGTTGCAACAGCTGGCCAGTGTGAAATCGGCGCGGTATTCAACACACTGGTTAAGAAAGCTGACGAAGTCCAGGTTCTTAAGTACGCGATTCACAATGTGGCTCACGCCTACGGCAAAACAGCGACCTTTATGCCCAAGCCATTAGTTGGCGACAACGGCAACGGCATGCACGTGCATCAGTCACTGGCGAAAGACGGCACTAACCTGTTCACCGGCGACCTGTACGGCGGCCTGTCTGAAACGGCCCTGTTCTACATCGGCGGTATCATCAAGCATGCTAAAGCACTGAATGCCTTTACCAATGCATCTACCAACTCCTACAAGCGACTGGTACCCGGCTTTGAAGCACCGGTTATGCTGGCCTATTCAGCACGCAACCGTTCTGCCTCTATCCGTATTCCGTTTGTAAGCAACCCCAAGGCACGCCGCGTTGAAGTTCGCTTCCCGGACAACACCGCCAACCCTTACCTGGCATTTGCAGCCATGCTGATGGCTGGCCTGGACGGCATCCAGAACAAGATTCACCCTGGCGATGCCATGGACAAGAACCTGTATGACCTGCCTCCAGAAGAAGAAGCCACCATTCCACAGGTTGCTTTCTCACTGGACGAAGCACTGAAAGCGCTGAAGGCAGACCATGAGTTCCTGACCAAGGGCGGTGTATTCACCACAGATCAGATCGAAGCCTATATCGATCTGAAAAACGAAGAAGTACAGCGCTCACGTCTGGCGGTTCACCCCGTTGAATTTGACATGTACTACTCTGTATAAGCCGCAAGCTGACCACAGTCAGCTGACTTAAACAGTAAAAAAGCCCCGCACCGCGGGGCTTTTTTTTTATGCACAGGATGTGCGGTATTTTGCGGGAGACAGGGATGTCGGGAGCAAAGATGCACAGGATGTGCGGTATTCCGCGGGAGACAGGTAAAGTCGTTAGTCCTTAGTCCTTAGTCCTTAGTCCTTAGTCCTTAGTCCTTAGTCCTTATTCCTTAGTCCTTAGTCCTTAGTCCTTAGTCCTTAGTCGTTAGTTGACTAAAGACGAACGACAAACGACTAATGACTTTATAACGTCTTAACAAGCGCAGCGATATTAAGAAACCCTTTGCACAGAGCGCAGAATCTACCTACTATCATTACTATGAAAAACAGCTTCAAAAAATGCTTCCAACTGGTACTGCTCAGCAGTCTGTTACTGCTCGGCCAGCTCGCACAGGCAGAAATGTACAAGTGGGTTGATGAGGAAGGCAATGTCAGCTATTCCGACCAGCCACAGCACAAGGATGCTCGAAAACTGGATCGTCCCAGCGACAATACCGTCCCTGCAGTGGACGTACCGGCCAGGACACAGCCAGCACCGACAGCCCCGGATAAACCGGAAACCCGCTACAGTTCGATACAGATCACCTCACCTGCACATGACCAGGCGATTCGCAGCAACCCCGGCAATATCACGGTTAGCCTGAGCACCCAGCCCGCCCTGAATGTGAAGCAGGGTCATTCGATCAGCCTGCTGCTCGACAATCAGCCGGTGCAGGAGAACATCACCACCAGTCAGGCCAGCCTGCAGAACGTTGACCGTGGTACGCACCAGTTAAGTGCGATCATTAAAAACAGGCAGGGCAAAACCCTCAAACAGAGCGATACCATTACCTTCCACCTGCACCGCCACTCGATTCTTCACCCCAACGCAGGGCAGAACCAGGGCGGTCCACTGCCCCCGCCACAGCCCGCCGGTCAGCCAGCCCCGTAAGACGCACCATTTCGGTGCACAATACTCTGCCAGCCGTTATACTCAGGCTAACATAAACGAGAAATGACCCTGTGGACCACATAAGAGCCGGGGCTCACAAACATAATTCATTGATTTTTATAGAATTATCATATCTCACTGATACACTTTTATTTCTGGTTCGGTTCTTGCTAAAAGCACTATATGAGCGCAAACGATTCATCAGGCCATCTGCTTCAGCAGACCATACTCGATAACCTCAATACAGCTGTATTGCTGTTGACGGACCAGCTGGTTATCGAGTACATCAACCCTGCCTGTGAGAATCTGCTGCATATTTCCAGCCGCCAGGCCATCGGCACACCGCTGCAGAAGGTGATGTTGCTGGAAGAATCGTTTGAAAAGCGGCTACTCAAGGCCAGTGAAGACCTGCACCCGATTTCCGAGTATGAAACCAGCACCCGTCTGCCCAGCGGCCGCAAACTGACCATTGATTATGTACTTACCCCCCTGCAGCAGCCGGACCATAGCGTCAAGCTGATGTTGGAGATTTCCCATATGGACCGGCACATCCGCATTGCCCGGGAAGAAAAGCTGCTCAGCGAGCAGAATGCGACGCGCAACCTGGTGCGCGGCATGGCCCATGAAATCAAGAATCCGTTGGGCGGCTTACGCGGTGCCGCACAATTGCTGGAGCGCGAACTGCACAGCGAAGAGCTCAAGGAATACACGCAGATAATTATCGGTGAAGCCGATCGGCTGCAGGCACTGGTGGATCGCATGCTTGGCCCCAACAGCCTGCCGATGAAACGTAATATCAATATCCACCAGGTGCTGGAACATGTGCGCCAGCTGCTCAGTGCAGAACTGAGCGATAGCGACCATATCCACTTCAAACTGGATTACGATCCCAGCTTGCCGGAAATCATGGCGGATTCGAATATGATTATCCAGGCGGTACTCAATATCACCCGCAATGCCATTCAGGCACTTCATGGTGAAGGTGAGATTACCTTTAAAACCCGCCCGTTGCGTCATTTCACCATTGGCCGCAACCATTACAAACTGGTGCTGCAGACCGATATTATCGATAACGGACCTGGCATACCGGAAGAATTACAGGAACATATTTTTTATCCCATGGTCACCGGCCGCGCCGAGGGCACCGGCCTGGGGCTGTCGATTGCACAGTCCTTAATCAACCAGCATGACGGGCTGATTAAAATGCACAGCCAGCCGGGCAAGACCGTGTTTACTATCTACCTACCCATTTCAACCGCAGTGGAGAACACCCATGGCTGAAAACCATATCTGGGTCATTGATGACGACCCGTCGATTCGCTGGGTACTGGAAAAAGCCCTGAAAAATGCGGGCATGCAGGTCAGCAGCTTTGAAACCGCCGACGCTGCACTGAGCTACCTGGACCGCGCACAACCCGATGCGATTATTACCGATATCCGTATGCCGGGCATGGACGGACTGGAATTCCTCAACACCGTCAATCAGCGTTACCCGGAAATACCCTCGATTATTATGACCGCCCACTCCGACCTGGACAGTGCAGTGTCTGCCTATCAGGGTGGTGCCTTCGAGTATTTGCCAAAGCCATTCGATATCGATGAAGCAGTGGATCTGGCAAGCCGTGCCTGCAAGAAAAGCGCGGAAACCGCGGAGAAAAATGCCAGCAAGGAGACTCAGGCACCGGATATTATCGGTGAGGCCCCTGCCATGCAGGAAGTCTTCCGTGCCATCGGCCGCCTCTCCAAATCGAATATCACCGTACTGATCAACGGCGAGTCCGGCACCGGTAAGGAACTGGTCGCCAGCGCATTACACAAACACAGCCCACGGGCCGATAAACCCTTTATTGCGATTAATACAGCCGCCATACCCAAGGACCTGCTGGAATCGGAACTGTTCGGCCATGAACGGGGCGCATTTACCGGGGCCACGGCACAGCGGCGCGGCCGTTTTGAACAGGCGGACGGCGGCACCCTGTTTCTCGACGAAATCGGTGACATGCCGGCGGATTTACAAACCCGCCTGTTGCGGGTGCTGGCGGACGGCCAGTTTTACCGGGTGGGTGGCCACACGCCGATCAAGGCCAATGTACGCATTATCACCGCCACCCACCAGGACCTGGAACAACGGGTTAAGCAGGGCCTGTTCCGTGAAGACCTGTTCCATCGCCTGAATGTGATACGCATTCACATACCACCACTGCGCGAGCGCAAGGAAGACATACCGGCGCTGCTGCACCTGTTTCTTAAACAGGCGGCAAAGGAAATCCAGGTGGAGCCGAAGATTCTGTTGCCGGAAGTGGAAGCCTATCTGGCCAGCCTTGACTGGCCGGGCAACGTGCGCCAGCTGGAAAACAGCTGCCGCTGGATTACCGTGATGGCTTCCAGCCGCGAAATCCACATGTCTGACCTGCCACCGGAACTGTTACCGGAAAGCAGCAGCCCGCAGGAGCTACCCGCCAGAAACTGGGAAGATGGCCTGCAAAGCTGGGCAGAAACCCAGTTGTTGATGGGCAAGGACCACCTGCTGGATGAGGCACAGCCCCGCTTCGAACGCATTATGATTACCGCCGCACTGGGCAAAACCCATGGCCGTCGCCAGGAAGCCGCAAAATTACTCGGCTGGGGGCGCAATACCCTGACCCGTAAAATCAAGGAACTGGGAATGGAGAAAGACGCGAGTACATAGGATAGTCTTTGGTCTTTGGTCTGACTTCTGACTTCTGACGAACGACTAACGACTAACGACTAAAACCGCTACCGGCGTCCTGCCTCTCGCGGAATACCGTACATCCTGTACATAAAAAAAGCCCGCACATTGCTGTGCGGGCTTTTTTACGCATTCACGTAAAGGTGGTACTAGAGTTTCTTACAGATAGTGAAGTCGGCATCCAGCTGAGCACCCGTATAGGCGGCAACACCGTCATCATTCTGCATCTCACCGGTATTACCCACACCATCATCCAGCTGAAGATCGAGGATTTCAGCGACTTTGCCCTGAATATCCTCCATACAGATGGCATTACCGGTAATGTTCGTATTAGCCGGTGTGTCTTCTACACCAATCCGGCCACCAAAGGCATGATTGGGCATCGCAGTACCTGAACCGGACACCAGGCCAGACTCACGTAAATGCACCCATACCTGGCGACTCTCATTATTGGTATTACCCGCAAACGCTGTGCCGCCGATCAGGCCATTAGCGTTACCCGCAACAACCGCGCCACCCCAGCGTGCTGCCGCGTTTGGATCGTCACCTGGAAGCGCATTATAGCGGTCCATATAGGAGAAAATACCCGCCGAAATGCCATTAAAGTCATTTGCGGTACGCTTGATTTTGGAGTTGGTGATTAATTCCTGCCCTTTTAACACACCGCCCAGCAGCAGGCCGATAATTACCAGCACAATGGCGATCTCGATTAAGGTAAAACCCGTCTGTTTCTTCATCATTATTAAATTCTCCTCTGAGAGTGATATCTATAAATTGGTTAGCCTGATCATACCTAAGCACAGCGCATACCAGTTCAGTATAGTAGATATTTTTCAAAGACTTACAGAATCAACCTAATTTTTTGCATTAAATATTGTTGAAATCTCGACAGATTCCCGCTAGCGTGTGCTGAAATCTCAACAGATGGCAAAACATCAACACATGAACCGCCAGCCGCGCCTCGATCGCCTCAGCCTTATCAGCAAATATGAGTTTGCCCATCTCGGGCTGATGCTGCTATTACTGCAGCTGGCGCTGCAAACGCCAGCAGATACCCCCTTATTGAGTAGCGCCCTGCTGATAGCCCATATCGGCTTTTTCCTGTTGTGGCAACCGGCACTCAAAGCCTCGCAGCAGGTCCAGGTCAGAACCCTGTTACCGGTTCTACTGGTCAACAGCTTGCTGTATATCTTTCTCGGCGACTGGTTTATCGCGCTGTGGATTATTCTACTCAGTGGACTTACCGGTGGCAGCGCCCTGCTCAAGGGTCCGCAACGTTCACTGTATGCGCTGTCGCTGGTGATTTTAATTTTGCAGCTCAGCCTGATTCTCACCCCGAGACTGTTTCATCTTGAGGTACTCGACAGCCAGATCGAACGCCTGGCGTCCTATGCACTGATTATTGCCTGCGGTTTTATTGCACTATCCCCCAATAGAAAAAATCGCAGCATTCAAATTGATTACCTGCACAGTGCAATCATCAGTTTCGGCTTATTCAGCTTTTATCTGGCGAGCATTTTAATCAGTTACACTTCGCATATTCATTATCTGCAGTCGATGCTGATTACCGC
>JBFFND010000013.1:0-17133 GCA_041563375.1 Gammaproteobacteria bacterium
ATCTCCAGCCTGAAGATGACTTCTCTGCCACACAGCGGATTATTGCCATCGATAGTGATCGATTTCTTATCCATTCTTGTGACAATAAAGGTTTTGGTCTGGCCCTGGTCATTTTCCATCAGGATAGACATACCGACTTCGCGATATTCCTCGGGTACATTTTGTATCTTCTCGACAATCACCAGTGATTCATCACGGGGACCATAGAGTTCGTTACAGTCGACCGGTACCTCGATCACATCACCTGACAGCTTGCCTTCCAGCTCAGCGGTAACGGTGGGCGACAATACTTCGTTTACCCCGTGAACATAACCAATGGGGAAATCGATCGCCGTCAGTACTGATCCGGTTTTTTTATCGATGACCTTGTACATGAGTTCGACATATTTATTGTCACCGACAACGTCTTCGAGTTCTTGATTCATATATTGTAACTTTCAATCTATATTAATTAAGGTATTAAGCATTAACAGCTGGCTGAATATCAGAATATGGAGGCGCCAAAGATCCTGACCTCACCTTTCTCATAACCCAGTACCATACGACCCAGCCATTCACCTTCTTTCTTGGTGCTACGAACGCGGTACAGAACCGTCACATGTTCGCCACGACGAATAGTGCCGAGGTAATCATAATCACTCGACAGGCTTCTAGTCAGTTCGCTTTTGGCAAACTGCTTGCCTACTTCTACTTCATTCAGACCAAACAGCAAGTTATAGGAGAACTTGCGTACGAACTTACCGTACTGGCCTTTATTGGAATACTCAATCAGGTCATCCCACATAGGATGCGCGATTGCCAGCAATTCTTCATCACTTAGATTAATGATGTTGTCTTGCGCTTGTGTTTCGCTTGTTGCTTCAGTTGTCATAATCATTCATCGATTTCTGTAAAAAATAATCAGGTACCCAGTTAAGCAGACACTATATCTGCAAACAGGACTCGTGGATGTTTATAACCGTAAAAAAAGCACCAACAACCTCCTAAACTAAAGCAAGAAGTTGCCGGTGCTTCATAGCCACTAATACATGGCGTTACTCGTCTTCACCCACAATGTGGTAACAAGGAGCTTTCTCCATTGTGTACTCACCCGTTTTGGGATCACGACGAGAAACGGTCAGTACATGCCAGTTTTCATCATCCAGCTTCATCACATCACCACGGTAGTAGTAACCGGGCCAACGTGTTTCCTTACGGAACAGGGTGTGCTGCATAACGCTTTCGGACGTCAGCAGACGATGCTTCAGTTCCCAGGCGCGCAGCAGTTCATGTAAGTCTTCGGCTGCGATTTTCTGCAGGTCTTCTTCCAGAACTTTCATCTTCTTCAGACCGATATGCAGAAGCTTCTCGTTGGTCATGTAGTTGACAGTTACACCCGCACAGTACTCATCCATCAGTTTCTGCAGACGATCCAGACCCTGGCGTGGGTTGATGTAGTTAGGGTTAACCGATCCCGCAGTGATCTCATTGCGGTAGACCTTGTAGTGCTCCATCGGATAGTAGATTTCTTCCTTGCGCATATTGATCTGCTTGTCAGAAACCACAATGCCTTTGGCCTTGCCATCATCGATGTACTTACAGGCAGCCTTCGCAGCCAGACGACCTTCGGTAAAGGAACCGGAGGAGAATGCATGCGGTGTACCACCCACAGCATCACCGGCACCGAACAGACCTTCAACGGTGGTCATACGATTATAGCCCCAGAAGTATTCATCTGGCGAGAGGTCTTCAGGACCTGAGCACCATGCACCACAACCGGTTGCATGTGAACCCATAACATAAGGCTCAGAAGTCGTCAGCTCGGGGTTTTCATACTTGGGGTTAACATCGGTCGCTGCCCACAGAACAGCCTGACCCACGGTCATACCCAGGAAGTTATGCCAGCCAATTTCCTCGAGATGCGGATCCTGGAAGGCTTCCATGGTGACCATGTGAATCGGACCACGACCAGCATTCACCTCGGAGATGAATGCGTGGTTACGCAAACAGGTTGGAATCGGCTTGTGTGACAGATGCTGACCTTCGGTATCCAGGTATTCCTTGCCCACCATTTCGGTCAGTGCAGGGAACCACTTTGACTCGTACTCTTCACCGTTACAGTTCTGAGTGTAAGTCTTCAGATGCAGGAAGTACGCGCCAACCGGGCCATAACCGTCCTTGAAACGAGCCAGAACGATACGGTTTTCCATCTGTGTCATCTTCGCGCCAGCCTGGATCATAAGGCCATACGCTGAACCCGATGACCATGGTGCGTACCATACACGACCCGCACCTTCACCTACTGAACGAGGTTTGAAGATATTGGACGCACCACCGGCACCCACGATAACAGTCTTTGACTTGAATACGTGGTAGTTACCAGTACGTACATTGAAACCAACAGCACCGGCAACGCGGTTTTCCTTGGCTTCGTCCATCAGCAGGTGAGTTACACAGATACGGTTAAATACCTTGTCCGCTGATTTCTTGGCAGCTTCAGCCACAATCGGCTTGTAAGACTCACCATGAATCATGATCTGCCAGCGACCTTCACGCTGATAAGCACCGTTCTTGGGATCGCGCATCAGTGGCAGACCCCATTCTTCAAACTGGTGTACAGCCGAGTCTACGTGACGTGCCATATCAAACAACAGGTCTTCACGCACCATACCCATCAGGTCCATACGCGCATAACGTACGTGATCTTCCGGGTTATTTTCACCGAAGCGTGTACCCATATAGCAGTTAATCGCATACAGACCCTGTGCAACCGCACCGGAACGATCTATGTTGGCTTTTTCGGCGATAACGATTTTCTTGTCCTGACCCCAGTACCTGGCTTCAAATGCAGCACCGGTACCACCAAGGCCCGCACCTGCCACTAGAATATCAATATCGTCTTCTATTATTGTTTTATACGCCATTAGTAGTATACCCCTGCTTTCATTTTTAACCCGTTTGATTCCAGGGTGTGAATATCCCCATCATCAAAGCGAATGTATTTCGGTTCGTTATATAACAACTGGCTGTTACGCATATCCTGCGTGGGGCCCTGCACATTAGCGAGCTGAGGAATACATGTACCCCATGGCTTAGTTGTAATAGGTGCAAGCAGCTCCATGTCTTTTTCGCCGTTGCGGAACTTGATGCGCCAGGCGATGACGCCTTTTTCTTCATCACGTTTCACACGTACCGAGTGACCCAGCGGTGCAAAGTCTGCATAACCACGTACGTCAATGGCATTCATCGGGCAGGCTTTTACACAGGAGTAACACTCCCAGCACATATTTGGTTCAATGTTATATGCACGACGAGTAACCTTATCGATGTGCATGATGTCCGAAGGACAGATATCAACGCAATGGCCACAACCATCACAACGCGTCATATATACAAAAGTTGGCATTATTATTCTCCTGCTTTCGAATTAGTAGTGGCGCGGAGTTTCGCGCTTGATACCCAGGCCCATATATGAAGGGTTCTTGCCCATATACTCTGGAATGTCCGGGAATTTTGCCTGGACTGCAGGATCAGTCAGATCGTAGTCAGGTGGCAGATTCTCTCTGGAGCCGTCAGCCTTGGTAACGCGCTTCTGGAAAGCAGCAGCAGGCTTGAAGAACATGTGGGCAAATTTAGACCACAGTACGGTGCTGAACAGAAACGTGCTGGATGCGATAAACAGCACAAAGAAAGCCATATCCCAGCCGGCAACACCACTGGACTGCAGGAAGGACCAGATCAGACCAAATGTGGACATAGCAAGCAATGAGGCAACAAACATATCCGCACGACGCAGGTGATACCACTTGATACCTTCTGCAGCCACATCAACCCGGATAAAGAACCAGAAGGTGTAACCACCAACGGCCAGCATCAGCGCACCGATATGCCATAACATGGGCACAGTGCCGGATGAGGTATCCGCACCGAAGATCATCATCGCGGTCGTCACGACAAAGATAATAAAGCCATACATGGTCAGCAGATGAGAGATCCTGCGAGGCGTATAGCAGAACTCGGAAGAAGTGATAACTTCACTGGCTACTGTTTTTACCAGCAGGCCGATTTTTTCGCCACCATCAACAGTACGCTTGGCAGCTGCTTTTTGCTTTTTCGCATTTTCGAAAAAGTATTTGGCACTTTTCTTGTGCATCATATCGAGCACTGTACCGGCTACCACCAGGATAAACATCAAGATAATGTAACCCTGCATGATGTCGGAAGATATCAATGCTGATAGTTCAGAGAAGGGGTTGGTGGTCATCATATGAGACACTTCCTCTATTTTATTTTGTTTATAATTTTGTAACAAACGTTACACCCGCAATAACGAGCTAAGGTTAACATTCCTCTTGCAGTTCAGCTAGACAATGTTCAATAAACATTTTTTATCCATCACTCCGGAAGTTGGTATGACACTCAGGCAGAACACATGCCATGCAATTAAGAACCTGTAACTCATTTACTATTTAATTATTTACTAATGTTTTAATAATCATAGTGCACAGCAGAACTCTATCCTAAATAAACAGTGAGCTGCAGGAACATAATGATTTTTACAGCTCAACTTGAGGTAAATCAAAGACAGGCAGCCGCCCTCTTCTAATCAGCCGCACTGAAAACCCGCTTATAGACTTTTCACTGCCCATACTAAGCTGGATCGGCCCTGCAACGGATAACGACCCTCGCTTAAGGTGCGCAGAGGAACCGATGCCTGATAATGCCCGATTTCATGAACGGCCACATTGCAGTAGTACAAATCATTGCCGTTTTTGTGCCACAGGCCAATACTGTCATTCCTGAACCTGCATTCACATTACACTCAGGCCGGTTCATCTATAAAACCTGTCATTGGGCATGCGTGCTGAGTCGCGCTAATATATCCGCTTACGCGGGTCAGTCCATTACACACAACCATACGAGGCACTGTTATGCCGGCACACGAAAAACTCAGCTATGTCGAATTTCCCGCACAGGAGCTGGAAAAAACCCGTGCTTTCTTTCAACAGGTCTTTAACTGGCAGTTCACCGATTACGGTCCAGAATACATGGCCTTTGATAACCAGGGCCTGGAAGGCGGCTTTTACCAGTCACCACTGTCAGCCGTCACCCGCCATGGTAGTGCCCTGCTGGTGTTCTACAGCGAACAGCTGGAACAGACGCAACAGAAAATCGAAGCAGCCGGTGGTGAAATTATCAAACCGATATTCAATTTCCCCGGTGGTCGACGTTTTCACTTCTGCGAACCCAGCGGAAATGAATTTGCAGTCTGGTCGGATAAATAACCCATATGAAAGACACCCGGGCCCTGGTCGGGCTGATGGGTATCATAAAGACTTTATGAATAGTGCTGGCAGGGTTAGGAAGTTAAAACAATATAGATAGATACGATGACGGGCGTGTATCAGTTTTAGTAACAACCATGCACAAACAGCTAGTGACCTGTGCTCTGTTCAACCAGCACACCCAGTAACACATTAAGCGATTAACCTATATGGTTTTTACCATCCGCTTTTTCCTGAAAAAATTCTGCAACTGCTCACGACTTTGTGTTTCAAGTAACCCCGCCACCACTTCTATTCGATGATTGTGCGCGGTGTGATGCAGCAGGTCAATAGCGCTGCCAGCAGCGCCGGTTTTTGTGTCATAGGCGGCAAACACCAGGCGTTTGACCCGTGCATGGATCATCGCACCGACACACATGGAACAGGGCTCAAGGGTGACATAGAGCGTGGTATCGATCAGGCGGTAATTATTCAGCACCTTTCCGGCGGCACGCATTGCCTGCATTTCGGCATGGGCAGATGGATCGTGGCTTTGAATCGGCTGGTTCCAGCCTTCGGCAATCAGCTGGTTATCTTTTACAATAATCGCGCCCACCGGCACTTCATCCTGCTGCTCGGCTTTTTCTGCCAACAGCAACGCCTGCCGCATCCAGTACTCATCGTCTTGCACTACGTCATTCACTAATCTTTTTCATCCTTTGCAGGGTTATATTAACTTTACTCGTTTATTTTTAACGCAGGTTATTTCTTATGGCATTAACACCATGAGGGAAGCTAAACAGTACGTCTGCAGGCTTTTTATTATGAAGTAGATTCACAATACTGACCAGAAAAGCCTGCTATTTAAGCACCATTTGTTATCCTGGAAAATTTATCAATGTTTATGTTTTTTAATTTAACCGTGAAGGCATTTTCAAGATGTGATTTACGACCCTTTTAATGCCTGCGCGAAGCATCCTGAGACTGGCGCTGTTCAACCATCTTCAATACCGCTACGGTCAACGCTGGCAGGAAGGTTAATGTTACCAGTGCGGTGCCCATCAGGCCGAACATAACGATCACGCCCACGCCACGATAGAGCTCGGTGCCCGCGCCGGGCAAAAAGACCAGTGGCGCAAGACCAAACACCGTCGTCAGGGTAGACATGGCGATCGGTCGCAGCCGGGTTTCCACCGCATTGGCGACCGCTTCACGGGCAGCCATCCCCTCTTCACGCAGATTGACGATCGACTGGTGCACGATCAGGATTGGGTTATTCACCACCGTGCCCATCAGGATCAGAAAGCCGAGCATGGCAATCATGTCAAACGGCAGGGTCAGTGCCGGCAGGCCAATTAACGGAAAACCACTGCCGATAAAATTAAACAGCCATAAGCCGAAAATGCCGCCGCTGACACCCAGCGGGATGGTGGCCATGATCAGCAACGGATAGCCCCAGTGAGTGAAGATCGCCACCAGCAACAGATAAATAATCACCACCGCCACAATGTAGTTGGCGCTTAATGCCGCGCGTGTCGCATCCAGCTCGTCGCTGGCGCCGGAAATACTCATACTGATACTGGACGGGATCTCACCCGCATCGCGCAGATACTGAACCAGCTCCTCACGCACCCGCTGCACGCCGGTTTCCAGTGCCACATCATCCGGCGGAATAATATTGAGGGTCACGGTGCGTCGACCATTGAGGCGACGGATATTGTTGGTATCCACCGTCTCCACGATATCCGCAATCGCGGAAAACGGCAGTATCGCACCGACCGGGGTATAGATCTGTTTCTGGTCCAGGCTGTCCAGGGTCGCGTTGACACCATCCTTGCTGTAGAGGTACATGTCAATCTTGTCATCGTCGAGGAAAAACTCGCTGACAAATGCACCGTCGGTCAGGGCAGAAACGGTATAGCCCAGCTCCTGGGTGGTCATGCCCACTTCAGCAGCCCGCTCCCAGCGGGGGCGAATCTCTACCAACGGCTGGGACAGCGACAGGGTGGAGGGATCAGCGCGCAGGCGTGGCGAGTCGAAAATTTCCCCGGCCCGTTGATAGGCCCGGTTAGCCACTTTGTAGACCGTGGCCAGATCAGGACCCGAGATATCCAGGTTTACACTGCGCGTACCGCCGGAGTTGCTGGTGATGATCGAGCCACGGGTCACAAACGGGCGCATGGCTGGGTATTCGCGGTATTTTGCATTAATCGCGTCCATCAACGGCTTGATGTGCGATGGATCTTTCGGTTCGCTAATGATCCGGATACCCGATGGCTGGATACTCAGGTTGAGGTATTTCATCGCCGGCACCCGGGTCTCACCGTTATCAAATTGCGCCGGCGAATGCTGCAGATACGGCAGAAAATACTCCTGCAGCTCAAAGCCGATGCGGCGCATTATTTCCAGGTTATATCCCGGCGGTGAACTCAGTGAAGCAAAGGTCTTGGGCTCTTCGCCTTCGGGTAGATATTCTCCCGGGGGCGTCAGTACCAGATAGATCCCCAGGCTGACAATCAGGGTCACGGCAATCACCCTTACCCGCTGGCCGGGATCGCTGATACGTCGCTCGACTGAATCGAGTACCCACTGACGCAGATGCCGCGCACTTTGCGTCACACTGCGCTGACTGTCACCCAGGTGCAGACGCGCTGCCGCCGAGGGAATAACCGAGATCGCCACCAGCATGGAGACAAGGATTGAGGAGGCAATTGCAATGGCGATATCCGAATAGAGCTGGCCCGCCTCCTCTGCAATAAACAGTATCGGCAAAAACACCATGACCGTGGTCAGGGTTGAGGCCAGCACCGCCGACCACACCTTCTGCACCCCGCTGATCGCGGCCTCGAGCCGATCCAGCCCACGCCGCCGTTCATGTTCAATGCTCTCCAGCACCACGATGCTGTTATCCAGGGTCATACCGATAGCAAAGGCAATGCCGGCCAGTGAGATCACGTTAATGGTTCGACCGGTCAACTGCAGCCCGATAAACGCGGCGATGGTACATAATGGAATCCCCATCACGCCGACCAGGGTCGCGCGAGCCGAACGCAGGAACAGGTACATCACCGCGCAGGCCAGCAAGGCACCCAGGGCGAGATTGGTCCAGACATTGCGCACCGACGACTGCACATAACCGGCATCATCAGCCACCAGGCGCATCTGCATGCCAGCCGGATTGAGCAGCTCACGGTTGATGGCCGCCATCTGCTCCAGCATGCCCTGTTTGATATCAATAACATTGGAACCGGGCTGGCGGCGTACCGACATGCCGATCACCGGCTTGCCGTCAGTATAGGAAAGCCGGCTCAGCTTGTAGTGATCCAGCTGCAATGTCGCCACATCACCCAGGCGAATAATCGCATCCCCACGCCGTTCGAGAATCAGCTCACGCATCTCGTCCAGATCGGCAAAACGACCAATGGTACGCAACAGATAACGGCGCTTGCCCGATTCCAGTTCACCGCCGGAAACATCCCGGTTACGTGCACGAATCGCATCGCGCACCTGGGCGATGGTGATATCCCGCTCGGCCAGACTGGCTGGATCGAGCAATATCTGGATTTGCCGCTCCGCGCCGCCATAGACATTAACCATGGAGACTCCCGGCACCGTTTCCATTCGCACCCGCACATTGTCATCCACATAATCCTGCATCATCACCATGTCGAGATTACGTGGATTGCCGTCCAGCGGCATGACGCGGAAATACATAAAGGAGTTGCTGGAGAACGACGAAGCATAGATGCGCGGCTCATCTACGTTTTCGGGATAGGACGGCACCTGCGACAGGGCGTTGTTAATTTCGATCAGGGTTTCATTAAGGTCGATACCAAAAGGGAATTCCAGTTCAATCGACGCCTGGCCAAACGACGCGGACGAGATCAGCCGCTCCAGTCCCGGCACGCTGCGCAGGTACTCTTCCTGCTCAATGATGATTTCCTTTTCAACATCCTGTGGTGTCGCGCCCGGCCAGGCGGTGCGAATGGAAATGGTGCGCACTTCCAGATCAGGAATCATCTGCACCGGGATCCGTATGGCCGAGACCACACCCAGTACCGCCACAATCAGCACAGCCACAGCAATCAGGGTGCCGCGATTGATCATCCCGCGAAACATGCTTTAGCCTTCCCCGTTCCGTTGCTCTACCTGAACAACCTGATCGGACTCCAGCGCTTCGTTGCCCTCGACCACGACACGATCGCCGACCTCGATGCCCTCGCGGATCTCGACCTGCCCATCAAAGCCATGACCGGTGGTCACCTTGCGCTCGACCACCTGAAACTTTCCGTCGCGCTCGCGAACCACCCAGACCGTGATCCGCCCGTCAGGATAACGCAGTACCGCATCGCGCGAGACCACTATGCCCCGCTCTCTGGAGGAGACCTGCAACAGACCGTTGACCGACATTCCCGGAATAATATGGGCATTCACCGAATCGAATAGCACACGCAGCATAAAGGTTCGCGCACTGCGATCGTTCACCGGCACCACCACATCAATCGTCCCCTCGAACTGCTGTTCGGGCAACACATTCAGGCTCAGGGTAATCCGGCTGTTGTCATCGATCAGCGGATAGAAGACCTGCGGCGCCGAGAAATCGGCGTGCAGGGTATCCAGCGCGACCAGTTCGAAGATACTCGAGCCGGGCTCAACCCACTCGCCCACCTCGGTCAATTTGTCACTGATCACACCGGCAAATGGCGCACGCACCACATGCTTTTCGAAACGGGCCCGCTGGCGTTGCTCCTCAGCCTGCTGGCGCTTCAAGGCAGCAGCCTTGATGTCGACTTCTGCCCGGCGCAGCTGGATTTCATTTTCAGAGATGCTGTTCTGTTTGCGCAGGCTTTGCGCATCGGCATAGCGCCGCCTTGCATCGGCCAGCTCGGCGCGCAGTTGCTCGGTCAAGGCCTGGCTGGCCTGGTATTCCCATTTGCCAAGATCGCTATCCAGCACCAGCAATAAATCCCCGGCCTCAACCCGCTCGCCGATATCCACCTTTAGCGATGCCACCTGCCCGCTGATTTCGCTCGACAGCCGTGAGACCCGGGCAGAAGTGATCGTGCCACTGAGCGGAACCTGGCGGATAATCTCCGCCTCGCGTGCCTGCTCGACCACAACGGTTGGCGCTTCTGCGGCCTGCGTGGCCGTCAGATGCAGGGGCAAAAGTAACGCCAGTAGCAGTAACCAGGTGCGTGTATCCGTGCGCCCCCCTGTCGGGCTAAACAAACCGAACATCCTCAAATCCTCGTTATTCGTGAGTCACACAGGCCTTTAGCCATTCCAGTACGCTGCTATGGGAATCCACCGGTCAGGCAATAATAGCCACAATGCTATGTAAAACCCGACAATCACAAAACAGGGAGGTTCCGCTATAAGACGCGCAAATCAGGTAAGGCTCATATCAGCCAGTTGTATAACATTACGTATAGTAGAATACAGATACAACACTTATCACTGCTCATCTGTTCGGCATACAGGGAGATGCCAGCGCACAGGTGGTGAAGAGCCAGCTGGCAACCCAGCGAGGAAGAGCCGGGATAGCCGGACCGGGTATCAGCTACAGGTGTTACCAATTGTCATTTCATAACAACAGAAAATTTAAATAGAAGTCACGTCCTAAAACTCGAACTCGGCCAGGGCTCGCAGCGTAGCATCCGGTGTTTCATTTGAAATACCCGCGATGACACCAAGCTCCCAGTGCAACTTTTTACGAATGCCAAAACGTTGTTCACCCATAATAACAGGGCCAAGTGCAAAGGTATCCTGTGATGAATATAATTCTATTGCAGGTTCCAGTGCGCGCGAATAACGATAGCGAACCTGCATCGCCGTAGATGTTTCCAGCTCATTATTAATATCTGCTCCAGATTCAAATGCCAGGCTGAAATTACCCGTACCGACAATACGGCCCCATTCTCTCTCCACCATCAGCGTGGTTGAAAACTCACGCACAGAACGATCGCGCCCTCTTTCATATTCAAACAACAGCCCCCAGTCGGCCGCATATTGACCTTGCTCGGTTAACTGCCACTTTGCCTCGAACTCATACGCACTGACAGTGGCATTATCACTGTTCCTGTCACCAATAATATAAGCTTCGAGAAACCAGCTCTGGGAAACAGATTGCCCGTAACCCAGGCGGTAGATCTGATTATTGTTACCTGCAGCCTGATCAAAATATAACCAGCGAAATTCCAGTTCACGTTCGAGCGGCTGGACATAGGGGTGATAGACCTTATCAATACTAAGACCATCAGCCAGAATCACCGGTGAGATTGCTAATGCAGTAATAACAGAACAACTGGCAAGTAGTCGCTGACAAATATTAGTTGCTTGCATCAGATGCAACTCCTTTCTTATATAAACTGGGTAATACCAGCACCAGCAACAGGCCACAAATGTACGCAGCCAGCTGTAATGCTGTGGGCGTTGCCTCATATCCAAGCAGGGCATACAGCAACTGTCCCATTAGAGAGTCTTCCGCCAGCCAGGATGAACTATCCCATAAATAATGCCGGGCAGGCAGCCAGTCGGCCTGGGTTAACATGGTCACTGCATCGGACAACATTGCTGCTGAAAACAGCGCAAGCAGCATATAAGCAACCCTGCGGGTATACGCAGACATAAAATCGATCAGCGAATAGTACAGCAGAGCGCCAACACTCATGCCGATACCTGCACCGATAATACCCCCCAGCGCAACCGATGGCAGAACATCATCCTTTCCTGTAAAACCTGAAAGATAAAGCAATATTTCAGAGCCTTCCCGAATGATCGTTAGCGCAACTGCAATGCTCATAAAAACAATTTTTTGCCTGTCATAACGATCTTTGTATGCCGTATAAAACAGACTAAACAAGGTCAGAAATAGCACGATCAACAGAGATAAACTGGCATTAACGACTTCCTGTCCTACATAATCAAACCAGCTGGAAATAGTTTTAAATTCAGCCGCATACAGCACTGCACCAACAGCACCGACAAACAATGAAGCCAGAGCCCAGCGCAGGCGATACCCCTGATGCCATGACAAAGCCAGTAGAACACTCATTAACAAAGCGCCTTCAAGCACTTCGCGTAATATGAGAACAACCGAACTTAACAGCATGAGAAACCTCTATAACATTTATTCTGCATGAATGATTCCCTGCGCAGTCTTCGGGTTAAACTCACCAAAATACGGATAATCACCTGGTAATAGCGGCCCGATAAAAATAACTGTCTGGCTGTTACCGACAATAACCTTCTCCCTGTTTAACTCATAGCTTTCAAATTCTTCTGGGGTTGGATCAAGGTTAAATATACGCAGTTTAACCTTGGTATTTGCTGGCACTGTCAACTCAGCCGGAAAAAAGAGATGATCCTTAATTTCTATCCTGAATTCAGGTGTAGCTGCATGTGCAGAGGTTACACATAGATAAAACAGAAAGTATGAAATTAATTTAATATATAGATATTTCACTCTTCATAATCCCCTGAAAATATAACGGTCACCGCAAGACCACTGTCATATGATGAGTCAGATAACTCGATCCTGGCATGATGTTGATGTGCTATATTCTGCACAATGGCCAGACCCAGACCACAGCCTGTCACAGGACGATTATCACCCGCATCTGTATCCTCGATAACGCGATAAAAGCGCTCAAACACCTGGGCACGATTTTCTTCCTTAATGCCGGGGCCTGAATCTTCAACACGGATATAGGCACGCCCATTTTTCGTTCCTGTCTCAATTCTAAGTTCACTTCCCACGGGTGAATACTTGATCGCATTACTAAGCAGGTTCTGGATGAGAGTCTCTATCGCGAATGGATTAGCTCTTATCTCGACACTTTCCCCCAACAGCTCAATCGATTGTTGCCGCTGCTCAATCGACTGGTATTGCTGCGCTATAACATCCTGGGCGAGTTTATACAGATCAACTGTTTCAAATTTAGCAATATACTGGTCAGGCGCACAACGGTACAGGGCAAGCATCTGGTCTACCAGGTGTTCGAGCCGACCGAGGCTCAACTTAAACTCATCTGCCTGTGATCCAAGTTCGGGATGATCGTGCAACAGGTTATGCAGGTGGATTTTTAGAACACTGATCGGCGTACGTAACTCATGTGCGGCGTCTGACGCAAAACGCTTTTCTCGGGTAACAGAATCAGATAAACGTTGCATCAACTGGTTGACTGACTGCAGAACCTGCGCCAGCTCCTTTGGTGGATTATCGAGTTTTAATGGACTCAAATCCTCCACATGTTTTTTATGCAACTGGTTTGCCAGCTTATACAATGGCGACAGGCCACTGCCTACAAGCAACCAGATAATTAAACCAGCAACTGGAATACCAATAACTATGGGCAGTATAGAGCCCACAATTATCCGGTCAGCCATTGCATAGCGTATGTCCGTACGCTGTGCCAGCAACACCCAGTGATGATGGTGCTCATCAAACATCACATAAGTACGCCATCGGTAATTGGAGAAATTAGCGAAGTTAAAACCGGCCTCAAGCCTGGTGATTAATTCAAATGGTGCGTTTCGTGTACGTTCAAGTAGCGCACCATCTACTGTCCATATCTGATAAGCCAATGTATCAGCAACCATCTCGGGCATTTCATGATTTTCAAACGAGTCGATGTCTGCAATAATTTGTGCAACATTGATCATTTGTTGATCAAACGTCTGCTCTGCCTGATTCATACCACCCCGATAGCCCTGAACTGCCGACAGAAAATTAACCAGGGTAATCGCTGACAATAGAATAATAACCAGGTAGCGACGTATCGATTTCAAGCTTTCTTTACCGTGTAGCCAACACCACGCACTGTTTTAATAAAATCAGTGCCCAGTTTTTTACGCAGATTATGAATATGCACCTCCAGTGCGTTACTGGCTATTTCATCCTCCCAGCTATACAGTTTCGATTCCAGACTACTTCGAGTTTGAACTTTGCCAGCGTTTTCCATCAATGCCTTGAGCAACATGTATTCGCGCTTTGACAGCTCCAGTTCCTCACCATTGGCCATCACGAGATGTGATGTGGTCGATAATGAAACATGTGCAATTTCAATATCATTCGACTGTGCCGTCCCCAGTCGCCGCTCCAGCACACGTAAACGCGCGAGCAATTCTGGCATATCAAATGGTTTGGCCAGATAATCATCCGCACCACTATCCAGGCCTGCGACTTTATCATCCAGCGTATCACGTGCGGTTAATAACAACACCGGCAGTGTTGGTTGTAGTTTTCGTATTTCCTTAAGCACATGCAGCCCATCCATATCCGGCAATCCAAGGTCAAGAATAACAATATCCGGTGTTTCAGTTTTTATAACCTGAAGGGCGTGATTACCTGTTCCGACATGATTAACAGCGAAGCCTTCATTTTGCAGGGCTCGCTGTAATCCACTGGCCAGTGATGGATCATCTTCTACTATGAGTAGTTGCATGTATTAACCATTGTTTTTTATTCAAACTCTCCATTACTGGAAAGCTGCCTGTCGATTGAGGCAAGCAGCCTGGTGATTTGCTTATGCCTGCCTGCATCAGCAACAGGACGTGATACCCTGGGTGCCGCCTGTTGTGCTTTTAGCAGATATTTTTTTGCATTTTCATAGTCGCCCTTATCTTCAAGGTACTCGGCATAAAAGTAGTTGGAATCAATGCCATCAGGATTTATTTGCAAAGCCTTTTTTAGCAACTCTTCCGCCTTGTCATCATCGCCAAAAGCGATGGGCCACCCAGGCACTTTAAAGTATAACGTACCCAGACTGGTATAGGCAGAACCCTGCATTGCATCTGGATTAATCTTTAACGCCTTTTCCAGCGCTGTGCGGGAGTCCTTTACCAGACCCAGTGCACCAAGCCCACCCCTGGCGCCTGCATAACTCGATTTAATGATACCATTCCAGATCCAGGCCTCGGCAGCGTCTGGATAAGATTGCGTAACGCTATCGGCCAGTGTCACCAGTTGCGCAAACGCCTCTGCCTGAGCATCACCCTGAAGCTGATAATTCACCTGCGCCCAGCGCGATTGCAATTTAGCGACTTCGCCCATAGCGTTAGCGTGTGCCAGCCCTGATTGTGCTGAAACCACCAGCATTATAGCGATCAGTAGTTTATACGATTTTTTAAGGTAAATGAATTTCATTATAATTCTCCAGATTACTGCTGTGCAAAACGGCGGATAACAGGTAGCTGCTTAAGCAGGGCGCGATCGACTATTTTAGGCAGAACACTATTAATAACCACAAACAGCTTTTCAGGCCAGCCGATATACCTGAGTGAAATTCGATCGTTTTCAAGAGCCTGCATAAGGTGCAGTGCAACAACCTCAGGCTCATCCATGCGGTTGCCCAGTTCCTTATTCATTGAGACCACCTGCTCATCGTTTATCGGCGTAAGGGTGGCACGGGGAGCAAGGTAAATCATACGTACAGCAGTGTCAGCCAGCTCGCGACGCAGTGCCTCAGAGAAACCACGTAAACCGAACTTGCTTGCACAGTAGGCGGTGAATCCACTATAGCCAATGCTACCGAAAGTGGATCCCATATTCACGATAGCTGCCGATTTGCTACGTTTCAAAAATGGCAATAAAGCCTGGCTGAGAAGCATGGGAGCGAGCAGGTTTATATTGACCTGATCTGTTACTGCTGCAACAGATTGTTGTTGTAACATCCCAAACTGGGTTATCCCGGCATTATTAATAAGCACATCCAGTCCACCCTGCTGGTTAACCAGCTCAACAATTTTCTGTACCCCCTCCTCTGACAGTAAATCCACAGCAAGATAACAATGTTCTCCCTGCAATTTAGTCATCAGCGCCTGCAACCTGTCCTCTTCGCGACCCAGGGCAATGATTTTTGCTCCGCGGCTGGCAATCTGTTGACAGACCTTTTCACCAATTCCACCACTGGCACCAGTAATTAATACGGTTTTACCCTGTAAATTCATGGCAATCTCCTTATGCGGCCTGGTTCAGGCTTTGCTGGGTGGTTAATGAGCGAAATATGTTTCCATATAACTGATAGAAAACACCCGCACTGTGAATAATACATTGCTGATCTTGTGGATCATCAAGGCGATTCATCAACTCTTCAAAGAATTTGACATGCTCCTGATCCAGTGCGCCGTGAGAACGTAAATAGGTAAATGCCTTATCAGGTAAACCCAGTGCCTGCTGAATAAAATCAGCCGCTTTATCCGCTGTGGTTACACTGGAACCTTCCAGCACATGCACCATGCCGAAAAAACCCATTGGGTTTACCCGCTGCACCAGGTCATAGGCATAGGACACCATCAACTCAGTGGCAATGGAAGGCTGGCTATTACGCACTTTTTCCTTGTCGTAACCACAGGCGGCAATATCATTTAGAATCCACTCCTGATGCCCCAGTTCTTCTTCTATATATTCTGCTACGGCTTCACGCAGCCATTCTTTATCAGCCGGAATACGTGACCCCACCGCCATCAGTAAAGGTGTTGTGTGTTTTACGTGATGATAGGCCTCTGTCAGGAATGCTACATAATCTTCAAGCGTGACCTGCCCGCTCAAACACTGCTGGATAATCGGAGCGCTAAAGAACTGTTCACGCTGGCTGGCTGTTTCACTCTGTAATCTCTGGAAAAAACTCATACTGGGATACTCCTGTGTATCGTTGTACATCTGCTCGATAATGTTTGAAAAACGGGCGGTAATGACCTCACGACGGGGCCGTAGATTTGCGGTTAGCAACTGATTGTCAGCAGACATCGGCTGCTGTAACAAATGCCATGCTTTAATCTGGGCGTAATCAGGTAATGACAGGTTAACTTTATCCAGCCATTGCTGTATTTCAACGCATGAAATATGTTGTGTCTCCGCATAGATCAGCGCACTGCAACAGGCCCTGGC
>JBFFND010000014.1:0-16440 GCA_041563375.1 Gammaproteobacteria bacterium
CTTCCCTGTCACTTGCCGAAAATGCTTTCTACGCAGGGGCAAAATCACAGGGATGTGATTTTGAGTGATGATGTGCCTGGACGGCACTCCAGCACGACCCGGAAACGAAGATAAAGCCATCAATAGACTTAATCTAAGAAAAACACCTTCTCATAGCATTTTCGGGAACCCGCGTTTTTTGCGGGCAAGTGACCGGGAACGGCATTTTCTTGCTTACTTCTTTTCTGCTGAAGGAAAAGAAGTGAGTCGCCAGAGAGGCGAAACAGCACAGTTCAGCATGTCGTGAAGATAAATAATGGACAAGTCAACATGATTGATTCACGTAAAATACTTCAGGACAGCGTACTATCTCCCGATATTTGCGTTTATTTATTCCGCACATCCTGTGCTCCACCCTTCGGGCCGTGCATTTGCCGACTTCATGGGAATCAGGTGGACCCACTTCGCTTGATCCACCCTTGATCATAACCTCTAAATCCGCCGCATCCCCACCAGCTTATTCTGCTCATTAAAACTGATTTCAAAGCGCCCCTGCACACCACCATGGGTGACAAACTTCTGCAATTCCGCCGCGGGAAATTTCAGTGAACGACCATCCTCAGTGACCACCCAGACATACTTGGCCGATCCCTGGTAATACGCCAGATATCGCTCAGAAGAAATATCCAGTGAAAAGCGCATGGTTTGCATTAGGGTACCTCTGAATAATGTCCAGCTCGCGCGAAAATCAGTCCCTGAAGTTTTCGAACTGTAATGGCTGGTCAATACTTTCTGTGGATTTCAGCATCGCCATTACCTGTTGCAGGTCATCGCGCTTTTTACCGGTGACCCGCACCTGGTCACCCTGAATTGCTGCCTGCACCTTGAGTTTTGACTCTTTAATCAATTTAACAATTTTTTTCGCCAGTTCGGTTTCTATACCCTGTTTGACCGTAATGCTCTGGTAGGCACGACGTCCGCGAGTATCCACCTTGCCTTTTTCCAGGCAGCGAATATCCACATTACGTTTACTCAGTTTGTTGTATAAAATCGGAGAAATCTGCTTCAACTGAAAGTCACTTTCCGCTTCCATTTTTATTTCATCACCTGATAATTCAACTTTTGAATCAGAGCCCTTGAAATCAAAACGTGTGCCGATTTCACGATTAACCTGATCAATCGCATTACTCAGTTCATGTCTGTCGACTTCTGAAACCACATCAAATGATGGCATTGGCGCGCTCCTGTTATACACTTGTGACAATTCAAATCATTTTAATGAAAAAACACATGCACAGGCAATTAATTATTATCGGCGCACTCAGCGCCTGTATCAGTGTTGCACTGGGTGCGTTTGCCGCACACGGTTTAAAAAACACACTGGGAGAATACGAACTGGGTATCTGGCAAACCGCGGTGGATTACCAGATGTTTCATTCACTGGCACTGATACTGACTGGCCTGCTTGCCAACAGCTTTGCCATTAACCTGAATAAACCCGGCTACCTGATGCTGCTGGGCATATTGCTGTTTTCCGGCAGTCTGTACGCATTAAGTTTAAGCGGCATAAAAACGCTGGGCATGATCACTCCGCTGGGGGGCAGCTGTTTTCTGCTGGCCTGGCTGTGGCTGGCAGTGGCGATCTATCGCGCACCACGCGGCTAATGCCTTAGGGGTTGTTATTATCAGCCGAATGCTCAGCATCTGGCTGTTCTGCAGTCTGGGTTTTACGCCCCTGCGAATAGGACAGAATACCGCGCATTATCTGCACTTCACGCTGGGTGGGCCGCGCACGACCAAACAGGCAACGCAGCTTGCGCATAATGTGCTCCGGGTTGCGTTTACCAAAGAAATTCAATGTGCTCAGTGCATCAAGAAAATGCCCGTACATACCTTCCAGTTGATCACTGGTGGCCAGGGTATCTTTTTCATCAATATCATCGCTCTCAAGCGACTGGTTCACAGGCGAAGCTGTCTGCGCCATAGCTACAGCATCTGTGTTCTGGCTCGCCATTAGAATTTCATAGCTCAGCACCTGCACCGCCTGCGCCAGATTGAGTGAGCTGTAGGCCTCGGCGGTGGGAATATTCACCAGCGCCTGGCACAGTTCCAGCTCGTCGTTGCTCAGGCCGGAGCGCTCACGCCCGAACACCAGTGCCACTTCATGCTGCTCACTTTCCTGCTGCAACTGCACGCCGCACTCACGGGCATCCAGCTGTGGCCATTTCACCGAACGCATGCGCGCCGTGGTGCCACAGACAAAGCTGCAGCCCTGCAGCGCTTCAGCCAGGGTGTCCACCACCACTGCCCGGCTCAGCACATCGGTCGCGGAAGACGCACGCTGCGAGGCTTCAAAAGAAGGAAAATCCTTTGGATCGACCAGGTAGAGCCGACCCAGCCCCATGTTTTTCATCGCCCGTGCCGCCGCACCGATATTGCCGGGGTGATGGGTGTTCACCAGTACGATACGAATATTATCCAGCATGCAGAGTACCTGGCCTTTAGATTGTCCGCGTAAAAAGCCGACATGATACCCTTTTCAGCGGCCTTTATGGCATAAATTAAGGCATACAAGGCCAGTTTCTGCTATCCTGTGCGCCCTCTGAATTGGCCGTTTTAGAAAGAGCGACACCTATGCATCCCATGTTAAACATCGCCACCCGTGCCGCCCGCGCTGCCGGTGACATTATTCTGCGCAATATTGATAAGCTGGATCGCCTCACCATTGAAGTTAAAGGCGAGAACGACTTTGTCACCAAAGTGGATCGCAAGGCGGAAGAAGTGATTCTGGATGCCCTGCACCAGGCCTACCCGGATCACGGCATTATTGCCGAGGAAAGCGGCCGCTTTAACCAGGACAGCCCCTACCAGTGGATTATTGACCCGCTGGATGGCACCACCAATTTTCTCCACGGTTTTCCCCAGTATGCGGTGTCGATTGGCCTGCAACACAAGGGTCGCATGGAAGTCGGCGTGGTCTATGACCCGCACAAAAACGAACTGTTTTCCGCCGCACGGGGTGACGGTGCGCAACTGAATGGCCGCCGCCTGCGAGTTACCCCGCGCAATGGCCTGAACAATGCCCTGATCGGCACCGGCTTCCCATTCAAGCAACCGCAGTATCTGGACACCTACCTGGCCTCGTTCAAGGCGGTACACCCGAAAGTAGCGGGCATTCGCCGTGCCGGCTCCGCCGCACTGGACCTGGCCTATGTCGCTGCCGGTCGACTGGATGGCTTCTGGGAAATCGGTCTCAACAGCTGGGATATGGCTGCCGGTGTGCTGCTGGTGCGCGAAGCCGGTGGTATTGTCACCGACTTCAGTGGCAAGGGCGACTACCTGCAAACCGGCAATGTGATTGCCGCTGCAAGCAAGGTCTACCCCGCGCTGTATGACACTATCAAACCACACCTGCTGGATGAACTGAAGTAAATACTCCGGCTCCAGACTGACTGGCGAACCCGTAGATCAGGCAAAGCAGCGTTAAGCCAGCAAGCAGAACAGACCGCAGAGATTGACTAGAATCACTCTGCGGTTTTTTTCGTCCCATTCTCTAGTTTCCACCCCTCATCACAACCACATATCCCCTGTTACATTATGCCCTGCACTTCTGCTACAGTGAGTAATCGCACCTGAACGACGGGTTCGATTCCCCCATTAGAATAAGGAGACTCACATGGCCAGTATTACGCTTGAAGGCAACCCAATTCACACCAATGGCGAACTGCCCGCGCTTAACAGCATAGCCCCACCGTTCAGTCTGGTAGACAAGGACCTGAACGACATTGAACTGGCCAGTTTCAGTGGCCAGAAAAAACTGCTGAATATCGTACCCAGCCTGGATACCGGGGTGTGTGCCGCCTCAACCCGAAAATTCAATGAACTGGTGTCCGGTCGTGACGATATAACCGTACTGATTATTTCAGCCGACCTGCCCTTTGCCCAGGCACGTTTCTGTAGCGCCGAAAACATTGATCGAGTAATCGCGCTGTCGATGATGTGTGATAAAACGTTTGCCCGGGACTATGGCATACTGATAAGCGATGGCCCACTCGCCGGTATCTGTGCCCGCGCGGTACTGGTACTGGATGAACAGGACAGGGTGATTCACAGTCAACTGGTGCCGGAAATTGCCCAGGAACCGGATTACGACTCAGCCATGGCGGCTCTTAAATAATCGCTCACATAACAAATTGAATTACGCCTATGAATTCGGGTGCAGGATAACAACTCCTGATCCCGAATTCCCGGCCGAGCCATAGCGTGACGAGTTGTTACGTATGCACGTAATCATAAATTGGCTAATTTATTAAACTACAAGCTGACCGCTATTAGCCAATTGCTGACTTTTTAATCTAATTGACATAGAGTCAGATATCGACCCAAAGTGTATGTCCACGCGTGTATTATCTAATGTCGTTTTACTTTACAGCAATCAATCATCAACAATTACTATCTTCAATTTATTCATTTAAAAACAATAGATTATGTATTGGGCCTGATTTTTGCGTCTATTGATGGAAAATTGACGAATTTAGTAAATGTGTAAAGGAAAGCAACAAATGAAGGTTTGGAAGCTAGCATCAACGGCTACAGCTTTAATTATATCAACCAGTGCGAACGCTGCTTTGATAGAGCGCCTTGGGGGGTTGGCATATTATGATACTGATCTAAATATTACCTGGACAGCTAATGCCAATATTAACGGCCTCATGACATGGAATGAGGCAAATACCTGGGCATCAAGCCTGGAAATTGCTGGTGTACAAGGTTGGAGACTCCCCAACATGAACTTGAATGGGGACGGCATAGCAGTAAATTGTTTCGGTGGTGATCGTGATGGATGTGAAGCCAATGAATTAGGTTATCTATTTTGGGAAGAAGGAATTACATCTGATACACAAGGCCCATTTAACAACGTTGTTGATGGCTGGATGGGTTACTGGTCTAGTACTCAGTTTGACCCTATGTATTTACCGGATGGCAGTGTGGATCATTATGAAACTATGGAATTTACCGATGGTTTAACAGGTGCAATGGCTATAGATTCACAAGCATTTGCCTGGGCTGTTCACACCGGTGATGTAAGTGTAGTACCTGTACCCGCTGCAATCTGGTTATTTGGTTCTGGATTAATTGGTTTAGCTGGATTTATGAAGCGAAGGAAAGTATAAAAAGTAATAATATTTTTTGTAACTTTAAAGGCGGCTTTTTAATCGACTTTTTATTTCTCGTGAGTGTACACTTCTGGCCGGTTATTCCCTTAATCAATAGCAATCAACAGGGTCAGACTCGATTGAAATTTGAATACAGCAGGCCACACAACTATGGTGAAACCGTGCTAGTTTTTCTTCTATACGAATGAAATTGTTTGTAGGGTGGCATTAAGTGAAGCGGATTCACCGATTGACGTGCAGCAATCTGTGATGATAAAAGCATTTTTCAGCAATTATCTTAACTGACTTGTCTAAATTTACCTTCGTGACATATTGGGCTGTGTTTTTTCGCCTTTCTGGCGAAACAGCACAAGTCAGTACTTCGTGAAGGAAAATTATTTGCTCGTTCCCATACTTCCGCATGGGAGTACATATCTGGGTTTTATTGCGTTTATTTATTCCGCACATCCTGTGCTCCACCCTTCGGGCCGTGCATTCCCACGTTCAAAGTGCCCCTGCACTTTAGTGCATTGTTCACATTTTCTTTTAATCATTACACCGCATTAACACACTCCCGCAACACCATAGTCGCAAACGCACCCGCGGGCAGGTCAAAATTTATCTGCAATATATCACCCTGCAATTCCCAGCTCATATTCTCCGGCATTAAACGCAACGCACGACGCTCCTGTTTAAGACGTGCTGCTTCCAGTCCATCGGCAAATACCTTGTACTGTTGTGCAATACTGTTTTCCAGTTCGGCAACTTCTCCACTCGCCATGCTCTCACCTTCACCCCATAAACAGCCGGTGATATGAATCTCCCCTGCCTGCAAACGCTGGCTGATTTCATCGGAAAGTTCTTCGGCAAAACAGGCGGATTTTCCGTTGAGCATAAACACATCCCCAGACATGGGCGTTAGCCAGCTGCCCTGTTCGATGCGCGCCGACAGCAACTGGTTAAATATCCACGAGCGTGCTGCGGACAGATACAGGCCCCGCTGTGGCTTTTTGAGTTTTTTCAGCTCACCGCGAAACATTTTTTCCGCTTTGCCCAGGTTGCCCATGTCACGACCAAAACGCTGTTCACCGTAGTAATTGGGTACACCGCTCTGCCTGATCTGCTGCAGACGAGCGTCCAGTTCGGATGTATCACCCTGCAGTTCGGTAATGCGCAAACTGAAACGGTTACCACTCAGTGCTCCGCGTTTTAACTTTCTGTCATGCCGCTGCTGCTCAAGAATACGGAACTCGTCGTTCTCCAGCTGGCTGAAGTCGGGATCATCCATACCCGGCAGATGCAGGCTGAACCACTGGGTAGTCACTGCATGGCGATCTTTCATACCGGCATAGCTCACCGCCATGGATTTAAGCCCGGCGTATCTAGCCAGCTGCTGTGCTACCCAGTCGGTATTACTGCCATTCTTTTCAATTTTCAGCCACAGGTGCTCACCTTCACCGGAGAGTTGCACCGGCATCAGTTCGTCCACGCGGAAGTCACTGTTTTGCGCCTTCAAGCGGCCACTGAGCGGGGTTTGCGCATAGGCACAGGCAAGATCATTAAACGAATATGGCATGGTGTTTTCTTTGTAAAACAGGAAGCGGCGCATCATATCATGCCCATTCGCAATCACCTGATGTTTGTGATTTTTTAAGACAAACGACCAATTTATGCACAGCTTGACATTTTTTGACACAACGTCATATTATCTTCGCCATGCAAACCGAACCAGCCACAACAGCGGATATAAGCACGGACAGGCATTCACGCAAACAGCGCGAGTGGCAACAGCGTGAGCAGCTGATCCTGGACACAGCACAGCAGTTACTGCAGCAGCACGGCTTACAGGGCCTGACCATGGAACGGGTTGCCAGCGAGATCGAATACTCCAGGGGTACGGTCTACAACCACTTTGCCAGCAAGGAAGAGATTGTGAATGGCATAGGTATTCGCTGTATGCAAACACTGACAGAGATGTTCAGGCGGGCGCAGCACTATCCAGGCGGCCAGCGAGACCGGCTGGCCGCGCTCAGTCTCGCACACAGCCTGTATGCACAGCTGCACCCGGTTGAGATGCAGAATATGCAGCTGCTTAAATCCCCGGATATCCGCAATAAAATCAGTCCGCAGAAACAGCAGGCGCTGCTGCAGATGGAACAGGAAATTACCGGCATTGCGTTGGACATTGTGCGCACGGCAATCGCCGAGGGTGAGCTACCACCCTCTCAGCCAGCTGTGCCGGAAAGTATGGTGCCAGACACTATTGTAATGGGCCTGTGGAGTATGGGCTATGGCTCGAACCTGTTACACCTCAGCGGCATCCCGTTTACTGAACTGGGCATGCAGCAACCACTGGATATGATGTGGCTTAACACCCACAAGCTGCTCGACAGTTATCAGTGGCAGCCATTAAGTGATCAGTTTGATATACAAAAACTGAAACAGACCCTGTGCACTGCACTGTATGCAGATGAAGTGCAACAGCTGAAACAGAAACAAAAATAAAACAGACAACAATAATAAAAACAGCCGGGAGGCAACATGCTGGTTAAATACACGGAGTGGGTTTTAAAATGGCGTTACCTGGTGATCCTGTTCACACTGATCGCAGTTGGCCTGATTGGCAGCGGCGCACCGAAACTGATGCCGCTATCGAATGATTACCGCGTCTTTTTCAGTGAGGAAAATCCGCAACTAAGGGCGTTTGAAGACTTACAGAACACCTACACCAAGGATGACAATGTACTGATCGTTATCTCGCCGAAAGATGGCGAGGTGTTTACCCCTGAAACCCTCGCCGCAATTCAGGACATCACCGAACAGGCGTGGCAAATTCCCCACTCGATTCGCGTTGACTCGGTCACCAATTTCCAGCACACCTATGCCGAGGAAGACGATCTGATTGTAGATGATCTGGTAGTGGATCCCGGCTCGCTGGATGCCACCCAGCTTGAACAGATAAAACAGATTGCGCTGCAGGAACCGCAGCTGGCGGGCCGACTGATTTCTGCAGATGCTGCCCACAGTGGTATTAATATCACCATTCAGTTACCCGGCGTCAACCTGATGGAGGAAAACCCGCAGACGGTCGCCTATGCACGCAAAATACTGCAACAGGCTGAAGCCGATTATCCGCAGATCGAGTTCCGCCTGGCGGGCATTTCAATGCTCAATAATGCCTTTCCCGAAGCCAGCATGAGTGATGGACAGAAGCTGATACCACTGGCGTTTGCAGTGATTATTATTGCACTGCTGTTTTTACTCAAGGGCATCAGCGGCACCGTAGCGACGGTTATCCTGGTACTGTTTTCGATCATAATCGGCATGGGTGCCGGTGGCCATATGGGTATTCAGCTGTCACCACCTTCCGCTTCGGCACCGATTATTATTCTCACCATTGCGATTGCCGGCGCGGTGCACTTACTGGTGACCATGCTGCAGGAAATTCACCGCGGCATGAACAAACACGATGCCATTGTAGAAAGTATGCGCGTCAATTTCACCCCGATCTTTCTCACCAGTATTACCACCGCGCTGGGTTTTTTAAGCCTGAATTCCAGCGAGGCGCCACCCTTCGCGGATCTGGGCAACCTGTCGACGTTTGGCGTAGCGGCGGCGTTTGTACTCACCGTTACTTTTCTACCGGCGATTATGTTTACGCTGCCGATAAAGGCAAAGCACTTTGTCGCCGGAACCTCCTTAATGGATAAGCTGGGGGGCTTTGTGGTTGAAAAGCGCCGTTCATTACTGCTGTCGCTTAGCGTCGCAGTGCTGGTGCTGCTGGCGATGATTCCACTGAACTCACTCAACGATATTTTCGTCAATTATTTTGATGAATCCATCGAGTTCCGTCGTGACACTGACTACACCACACAGAATCTTACCGGCACCTACAGCATTGCCTATTCACTGGACAGCGGCGAGAAAGGCGGTGTCAGTGAGCCGGCGTTTCTCGCCCAGGTGGAAAAGTTTGCCAACTGGTACCGCGAACAGCCGGAAGTGATGTATGTCAGCAGCATTACCGACACCTTCAAGCGACTGAATAAAAACATGCACGGCGATGATGAAAGTTATTATCGCCTGCCCGACAGCCGCGAACTGGCGGCACAGTATTTACTGCTCTACGAAATGTCCTTGCCCTATGGCCTGGATTTAAACAACCAGATAGATGTCGCCAAGCAGGCCACAAAATTGAATGTGGTATTGCAGACCATCTCCTCGAACGAACTGCTGGCGCTGGAGGATCGTGCACGGCAATGGATGCAGAAAAACACCCCCGAGATGGTCACCCAGGGTGCCAGCCCGGCGATTATGTTCGCGCATATCGGCAAGCGCAATATTGTCAGCATGCTGGGAGGCACTACCTTTGCGCTGATCATGATTTCGCTGATTCTGATACTTGCACTGCGCTCATTCAAATACGGCCTGATCAGTTTAATTCCCAACCTGTTTCCCGCCGGTGTTGCGTTTGGTCTGTGGGGCCTGTTTGTCGGTGAAATAGGTCTGGCATTATCGGTAGTAACTGCAATGACCCTGGGCATAGTGGTTGACGACACGGTGCACTTTATCAGCAAATACATGCGTGCGCGCAAGGAACAGGGGCTGGACAGCCAGCAGGCAGTGCGTTATGCCTTCCGCAATGTCGGCGTGGCGCTGTGGGTCACCTCCGCGGTACTGATCGCCGGCTTTATGATTCTGGCACAATCCGCATTCGCATTGAATGCCGGCATGGGCCTGATGACCAGCATTATTATCGGCATTGCCCTGGTACTCGACTTCCTGTTATTGCCGCCCTTGATTATGGCCATAGATGATAGAAAACAAAGCCGTTCGGCTTGAGGATAATATTGATGAAAATTTTTACTCAGCTAAAACAGCCACTGTATAGCCTGCTCTTAATCAGCACACTGCTGCCTTTTTCGACACCGATTCATGCACAGACCGATGCCGAAGCACGGGGTCTTGAAATTGCCCGGGAAGTAGATAAACGCGATACCGGCTTTGTTGATTTCACCGCCAGTATGAAAATGGAACTGAAAAACCAGCAGGGTCAGACCAGTGTACGTGAAGTACGTGCACAGACACTGGAAGTGATCGGTGATGGCGACAAAAGCCTGACCATTTTCGACTCACCGCCGGATATTCGTGGTACAGCTTCACTCACCTTCTCCCATGCACTGCAACCGGACGAGCAATGGCTGTACCTGCCGGCATTAAAACGCGTCAAGCGAATCAGTTCTAAAAATAAATCCGGGCCGTTTATGGGCAGTGAGTTTGCCTATGAAGATATTTCCTCCCAGGAGGTTGAAAAATACACCTATAAATACCTGCGCGATGAAACCCTGGATGGTATCGACAGTTTTGTAGTGGAGCGCTATCCCGCCTACGAACACTCCGGTTACACCCGCCAGGTAGTTTGGATCAACAAACAGGAATACCGTCCGGAAAAAATTGATTTCTATGACCGTAAAAACACCCTGTTAAAAACCCTCAACTACAGTGGCTATCAGCAATACCTGGATAAGTTCTGGCGCCCTGACGTGATGCACATGGTGAACCACCAGACGGGTAAGTCCACTACCCTGAGCTGGAGCGATTACCAGTTCAAAACCGGCTTAACCGAGCGGGATTTCAGCCGTAACAGCCTGAAACGCGCCCACTAAAATATTTATTATTACGCAGGATTCAGCATGCAGACAAAACCGGCCAGTTTTTTGTTAGCACTCTTTTGCGCTCTCTCCGGCTCCGCCAGTGCAGCACAGGATAGCTGGCAGGATGGCGAATGGACCGCTGAAACCACACTACAGTTGCGACACTTTCCCCATGATCCACTACCGCAGAACAACCTGCAACATAACAACAGCGCATCACTGGCGATGCAGCTGGAATATTATGCCGCCTGGGATAACTACGATAAAAGCCTGACCTTTACGCCTTTTGTGCGCCTCGACCAGCACGATGAAGAACGCAGTCATGCTGATCTGCGTGAATTTTCCTACCAGCAGGTATTTTCCAGCTGGGAACTGCGCCTGGGTATCAGCAAGGTGTTCTGGGGTGTCACCGAGTCACAGCACCTGGTGGATGTGATCAACCAGACCGACCAGGTTGAAAATATCGACGGTGAAGATAAATTTGGCCAGCCAATGATCAAGGCCAGTATGGAACGTGACTGGGGTATTCTGGACCTGTTTATTCTGCCGGGATTTCGCGAGCGCAGCTTCCAGGGCATCGAAGGTCGACCCCGTCCATTGCTGGTGGTGGATACCGACCAGGCCGCGTATGAGTCACCCGATAAACAGCGCCACATCGACTATGCGCTGCGCTGGTTTAATTACCTGGGGGATATTGAAATCGGCCTGTCCTATTTTAATGGCACCAGCCGTGAGCCCCTGCTGATTCCCGGCAGCAATAACAGCAGCCCGGTGCTCATTCCATACTATCCGCTGATGCAACAGGCAGGACTGGATGCACAGCTGACCACAGCAGAATGGCTATGGAAGCTGGAACTGATTGCCCGCGACTGGCAGGCACTGGATAACAGTGCGCAGCTGGTTGATCAACGCTTTGTCGCGCTCACCGGTGGCTTTGAATACACCTTTGTGGGTGTCGCTCAGTCCGATGCTGACCTGGGTCTGGTGGCCGAGTACCTGTACGATGATCGTAATGAAGAAGCCACCAGCTTTTTCCAGAATGACCTACTGTTCGGTCTACGCCTGGCAATGAATGATGCCCAGTCAAGCGAAGCACTGCTCGGTGTTATCCATGATCTGGACAACCAGGAATTCATGCTCAGCCTGGAAGCCAGTCGCCGCTTTGCCCATCACTGGACCGCCAGCCTGGAGATACGCAGTTTTAATCGCGTGGACAATAACAGCCCGCTGGCAGCGATTGCCAGGGATGATTTTGTCCAGCTGGATATCACCCGTTACTTTTAAACAACACGGTAACAAAACCACATGCATAGCACCTGCTTTTCAAATACTATAAACAGGTCACTTCATCACTAACCCACTGTACATAATAATCCTATGCAAACAATAACCGGTGTACTCGGCGGACTGGGCCTGTTTCTACTCGGCATGGTGCTGATGACCGATGCACTGCGCGCACTCACCGGCGAAGCAATACGTCGAAACCTGATACGGTTTACCCGTAACCCGCTGTCCGGCGTTGTCACCGGCACCTTATCCACTGCTGTACTGCAATCCTCCAGTGCCACCACCGTGGCCGCCATCGGTTTTGTCAGCGCCGGACTGCTGACATTTTCTGAATCACTGGGAATTGTGCTGGGAGCCAATATCGGCACCACCTTTACCGGCTGGCTGGTGGCACTGCTGGGTTTTAAACTGAAACTGAGCAGCTTAATGTTACCGGTGATTTTTGCCGGTGTGCTACTGCGCCTGATGTTCAGAGGCCGAGTTGCCAGCTTCGGCATGGTACTGGCCGGGTTTGGCCTGGTGTTTGTCGGCATCGGCACACTGCAAACCAGCATGGAGAGCATGCGCGAGCTGGTGAGCCCGGAAGCCTTCGCCACCGACAGCATCAGCGGTTACCTGAAACTATTTGGCCTGGGGCTTCTGATTGCGGTGGTCACCCAGTCTTCCAGTGCCGGTGTCGCCACCGCGCTGGCAGCGGTTTATACCCAGACCATTAATTTCGAGCAGGCGGCGATTATGGTGATTGGTATGAATCTCGGCACCACCTTCAGTGCGCTGCTGGCGGGCATTGGCGCCTCGGTTAATGCACGACGCACCGCGCTTTCACATGTGCTGTATAACATTTTTGCGTCCATTGTCGGCATACTGATGCTACAACCGTTTATCCAGCTGAGTGAATGGCTGGTCGCGGATGCACAACACAGGCATGCAGAAATTCTGCTGGTCAGCTTTCACAGCAGCTTTAATATACTCAGCGTCATCTGCCTGCTGCCCTTTATCCAGTTATTTTCAAATCTGGTGAAAAGGCTGATTGCCAATATTGAAGATGCCTACACCGAAACCCTGGATGACAAGCTGCTGGACAGACCGGATCTGGCACTGACTGCAGCCACTGCCTCGATTCAATCGGAAACCCGCGCAATGATCAGTCATCTACTGTGTATGCTCGGCAGCAAGCACACTGCCCGTGGTGGCGTTAATCTTAATAACCTGAGCTCCGCCATGAGCGAAACCCACGCCTATGTGGAAAAAATTCATATAAAAAATGAAGACCAGCCCAACTGGAGCATTATGCTATCGGTTATTCATTCGCTGGATCACATGCAACGCCTGCTATTACGCTGCAAGGAAAGCCTGAATAAATCAGCCGCCGCCATGCAGACACCTGAGTTCTATCATTACATCGATATAACCCGGCAAAGCCTGAGCAAACTGCAGCAGGCGATCGAACAGAATGACTGGCCACTGGCTCACCAGGAAGCGGAGCGTCTGGCAGACGCCATATCAGTGGAATCAAAAAATATTCGCCAGACCATCGTCGACAGTATCGCCGCAGGCCAGCTTAATATTCTACGTGGCACCGATGGTTTGAAAGCAACTCGCTGGTTACGCCGGGTGAGCGCTCATCTACTGCGCATCACCCATTACCAGGCACAGATTCATGAGCTACTGAAAACCCATAGAGTAGCTGAATGACAGCTCGTTCAGCGATGATCTCGGCTGCGCGCAGAGTGCCATAAGCGACTCACCGCCCGATCCGTACCCAGCAGGCCAACCAGCAACGACAGCAGGCCTATACCACCAAATACCAGAACTGGCAGAAAATAGCCCAGCTGCAGGTTATCCGCTGACAGCGCCAGCCACAACACAAATGCCGCCAGCCCACTAAACAGCAGGGCAAATACCAGCAGGATTTTGCGGTAGGACGGTTTATATTGATAGGGCTCGTTACCCGCTTCAAATAAGTTCAGTAAGGGGGAAAATAAACCACGTAATAACTGTTTCAGGTGCATACTCTAAACTTCAAGGCAAATAATAACCCAGACTACCGTAAATAATCGCGATTTGGTATAACCAGTCAGCATAAGCACATAATCAAGGAGATAAAAATGATCAAACTATTGATGTTAACACTCAGCAGTCTGCTGCTTGCTACTTCTGTGCAGGCCAGGGTCATCACCGAGGCTGTTACCTATACGGAAGCCGGTGAGGAATACACAGGCTATGTGAGCTATGACAATGCGATCAAGGGCAAGCGCCCCGGCGTTATGGTCGTGCATGAATGGTGGGGACTGGATGACTACGCCAAACGCCGCACCGAGATGCTGGCCAGACTGGGCTATGTGGCATTTGCGGTGGATATGTACGGCACCGGTAAGGTCACCGACAGTGCTGATCAGGCGAAGGAATGGATGACCGAGGTCACTGCCGATGTTGAATGGTGGCGTGAGCGGGCGATGGCAGGCATTCGCTACCTTAAAAACCACAAGCTGGTGGATGCAAATAAGCTGGCCGCTATTGGTTACTGCTTTGGTGGCGGCACCGTCATACAGCTTGCCTATGGCGGGCTGGACATTAACGGCATCGTGAGCTTCCACGGTTCATTGCCGGTTGCCGATGAAAGTGCATCTGGAAAAATAAAAACCAGAATGCTGATTGCACATGGCAATGCAGATCCCTTTATTCCGCGGGAGATTGTCACCAAATTCCAGGACACCCTGGACAAGGCCAATGCCGACTGGAGTATGATCACTTATGGTAATGTATTGCACAGCTTCACCAACCCAAAAGCCGACACCCGGGGCATGGCCGCATTGAAATATGACAAACAGGCCGATGAGCATTCCTGGCAGGCGATGCAACATTTTTTTGAGCAGATTTTTAAATAAATCAGCAGCAGAAAATTCTGTTGTAGTAATAATGAGGACGGCTTTTACAGCCGTCTTCTTGTATACGCGACTGAGACTAAAACGCTAATTCAGCTGATAACTCCTGTCAATCCGTCACAACCTGACCTGAATCAGACAGGCACATCACTACTGGGAGCTGCTCCCTGATGTAAAATCTCACCACATCAGCGGATCCAGAACAATATCAACGGCGCCAACTTATGTGCTATAAATGTTTGTGTCGATTTTACTGAAGAAAAAACCAGACTATATAAAAATAAACTTATAGAGGGAGTTAAATAATGTCATCAGTCCCAAGCTGCGAGGCAGTGATTGATTCGGTACTTGGCCAGGAACTGGATAAAGGTGAGTGCAAGATACTGACCGATGCTATGCAGGTTAAACAGTTATCTAATGGTGAATACCTGGTTAAAGAAGGTGACAGGGATACACACCTGTTCATACTGGCCGGCGGAAAACTGGTTGTCAGCAGCATGAAGGATGGCAAAGAGATGGACGTTTATACCATGAAGGTAGGTGAATGTGCCGGCACCCGGGCATTTGTAGACAGGGCACCCCGCCAGGCCAGTTTACGTGCGGTTGGCAATACCACGGTCTACACACTGGACCCTGCCGATTTTGAAAAGCTGCTGACAGAACATGCTGGCGTTGTTTATAAAGTCATGCGTGGTCTATTCAGGCTAACCCATATGAACCTGATGCGCATGAATTCAGAAACCCAGGCTTTATCCAACTATATCAACAAAACCGGTGGACGATTCTAAACAGTGACTTAGCTAGCAATCGACTGACACATTATTTTGTCGACACAGGGCAAGTTATCCAGTTTTCTCAATAAAAAAAGGCGCTGAAAACTCAGCGCCTTTTTTGTGTTTACACTACCAATAAATATTATTTCTTTTTCGGCATATAGATGTCGGTACAGGTACCCTCTGCCACTTCGGTAGCAAAATTCAGGGTTTCCGACAGGGTTGGATGGGGGTGAATGGTCATGGCAATATCATCCATTTCCGCGCCCATTTCAATCGCCAGTGCCGCCTCGGCAATCAGCTCTCCAGCGTTTTTACCCAGTATACCGGCACCCAGCAGTCGGTGGGTTGCCTTGTCATACAGCATTTTGGTGACACCATTGGTGGCATCGACCGACAGCGCGCGACCGCTCGCCGCCCATGGGAAGGCGCCTTTTTCGTATTCCACACCCGCTGCTTTCAGCTGTTCCTCGGTCTGCCCTACCCAGGCAACCTCAGGATTGGTATAGGCGACCGATGGAATCACCCGTGCATCTAAATAGCGTTTGTGACCGGCAATCACCTCCGCTGCCACTTTTGCTTCGTGGGTTGCCTTGTGCGCGAGCATTGGCTGACCCACCACATCACCGATGGCAAAAATATGGTTTACATTAGTGCGCATCTGGTTATCCACCTGGATAAAGCCGTGATCATCCACTGCAACACCGGC
>JBFFND010000015.1:0-16340 GCA_041563375.1 Gammaproteobacteria bacterium
GCGCTGGATTACCTGCGTCAGGGGATACACTTGCGCGGCTACGCGCAGAAAAATCCGAAGCAGGAGTACAAGCGTGAATCCTTTGAGATGTTCGGTGAGATGCTGGAACAGATCAAGCAGGAAGCTATTTCAACTCTGTGTAAGGTAGAAATTCGAACACAGGAAGAAATTGACGCGCTTGAACAACAACAGCACATGCCGGCAGATATGAATTACGAGCATGCCAGCACAGCCAGTATGCAGGCCGAGGAAGAGCCCGAACAGCAGGGTGAGCCGCATCAACAACCCTTTGTAAGAAGCGATAAAAAAATTGGTCGTAATGACCCCTGCTACTGTGGCTCAGGTAAGAAGTATAAACAGTGCCACGGCAAACTGAATTAGGAAAACACGAAAATGGCAGTTGGCTTAACAGAGCCTGAAGTTTTATTGGCTGTTACTGGTGTGCGTCTGGCATCTGTTGCCGCGGGCATCAAAAAAAATAAAAGCAATGATCTGGTGTTGATCGAACTGGCTGAAGGCAGCAACTGTGCTGCGGTGTTTACCCGCAATAAATTCTGTGCGGCGCCGGTAAACCTGGCCAGGGAACACCTGGCTAAAACCAGTCCACGTTATCTGCTGATCAATGCTGGTAATGCCAATGCAGGTACAGGGAAGCAGGGCATGCTTGATGCAGTGCGCAGTTGCCAGAGCGTAGCTCAACACGGGCAGTGCGAAGACACCCAGGTATTGCCTTTCTCTACCGGTGTGATTGGCCAGAACTTACCGGTGGATAAAATCGAAAATGCCCTTCCACAGGCATTCAGTCAGCTGGCAGAGGATAACTGGCTTGCTGCAGGCCGCGGTATTATGACGACGGATACCCTGCTTAAGGGTATTTCGCACCAGTTTGAAATAGAGGGTCGCACCATTACTATCACGGGTGTGTCCAAAGGCGCGGGCATGATTCAGCCTGATATGGCAACCATGCTGAGCTATATTGCTACTGATGTGGCCATTGAGCAGACTCTATTGCAGCAGTGCTTGCAGGATGCAGTAGCGATATCGTTTAATTCGATTACCGTTGACAGTGACACCTCAACTAATGATGCCTGTGTACTGATAGCCACGGGTCGTGCAGGCAATGAAACAATCAGCAGCAAAAACGCAAACTATCAGGCATTCAGTCAGGCACTGCAGCAAGTATGTCTGTACCTGGCACAGGCCGTTATTCGCGATGCAGAAGGTGCAACCAAATTCATCACCCTGGAAGTGAATGCTGCAGCAAGCATTGAAGATGCAAGACAGGTGGCCTATACCGTGGCACACTCGCCGCTGGTAAAAACCGCACTGTTCGCCAGTGACCCTAACTGGGGGCGGATTCTTGCCGCAGTTGGACGCTCGGGGGTTGAGTTTGAGCTGGATAAAATACAGATTTATCTGGATGATGTCTGCATTGTATCCAACGGTGGCCGGGATGCTGTCTATACAGAAGAACAGGGCCAGCGGGTAATGAAGCAGTCTGAAATTCTGATTCGCATTGACCTTAATAACGGTGATCAGCAGGCGCGCATCTGGACCAGTGACCTGTCCTATGAGTATGTCAAAATCAACGCCGAGTACCGCAGTTAGAACCGAAAAGCAGGTGCCCGGTATGCACCTGCCGAGAGCATTCTGAATGTCGGAAAATGTAGTGCAGGTTGCGGTTGCGATTATTTTAAATACTGCTGGCGAAGTATTGCTGGCATTGCGTGACCCGCAGGCACATCAGGGTGGTTTGTGGGAGTTTCCCGGCGGGAAAGTCGAGGCCGGCGAAACTGTTATGCAGGCCCTCGCCCGTGAAGCGCATGAAGAACTTGGTATTGAGGTCGGCCACAGCAGCTTAATAAAAAGCATTCAATATGCGTATCCAGATAAACAGGTGATGTTGCATGTTTGCCTGGTGGATGCATTTCATGGAACACCCGCCGGTGCAGAAGGCCAGCCAATAAAATGGCTGGCGATTGACAAGTTGAAACCATCCATGTTTCCTGCTGCCAACCGCAGTATTATTCGTGCATTACAGCTACCTCAAGCTTATATGATAACGGGTTCCTACACTTCTTCAGAAAATTTTCTTTCGCAGCTGCATAACCGTCTGCAGCAGGGTACCCGTCTGCTACAGATGCGTTGCCCCGAGCTGGATGCGTACGCGTTCAGTACCCTGGCGCAACAGGCAGCTCGGCTTTGTGAACAGTTTGATGCGCGACTGTTATTAAATACCACACCAGCGATTTATCAGCAGATTCGTAAACAGGGGTGCGAGCCGGCAGGCCTGCACCTAAATGGGCGACTGTTAAATGAGTTGCAGCAGCGCCCTTTGTCGGCAGATGAGATTTTATCCGTATCATGTCATAGTCTGCCGGATATAGCACAGGCCAGAAAGCTTGCCGCTGATTGCCTGCTGTATTCACCCATAAAAGCAACCCGCAGTCATCCCGATGCCAGCCCACTGGGCTGGACAGCATTTTCCGAGGCTGTGGCGGCCAGTGATATATGCAGTTATGCGCTGGGTGGTATGCAAACCGGGGATATAGAACAGGCCTGCGCTGCTGGTGGGCAGGGTATTGCGGCTATTTCCTGCTTGTGGAATTCCTGAAATGATTTTGCAAAGTAATTCTACAGGCTAAATTTACAGAGTTATTTTATGCGCATTGCTTTTATCCTGGTTCTACTCAGCCTGTTATTGTCCTATCTGGCAGGCAGCTGGTTGCTGCACGAACCGCAGACAGTACAGACAAATATTGTTCACTCGGATTGTGACCTGGTGGCATCAGCCTGTGAAATTGAGCAGCAGGGTATTTATTACCGTGTTGGATTCTCACAAACTCCTTCCGCACTGACACCGTTTCAGGTGACGCTGAGCGTGTTACAGCCAGCGGACTGGCAGCCGCAGGCAGTGAGTGTGAGTTTCAGTATGCCGGGTATGGATATGGGCTTTAACACGCATCAGCTAGAGCGCGTGGATGATGTCTGGCAGTCGCAAGTGGTATTGCCTGTGTGCACATTAAGTCGCAACGACTGGCACCTGAGTGTTGTATTGCATACGGACAGGGCTAATTACCAGAGTGAGTTTGTTTTTATTCAGCCTGAGCTACGTCTGGACTAGAAAATAAAAATTCACTTTACAGGATGCAACAGGCAAGTTTAAAAGGGATGTCCTGCTTGAGTTGTTCAGGGCGCTGTGAAGGGTCACCGGCTTTAAGAAAGCGAATGGTAAAACGGTGTTTGCCAGCACTGATTTCCGGAAACACCTGGCTTTCCTTGGGCACCACCACGCGAATAATCAGGCAGGTCTGGCTGGAGTCCAGGTTCTTCTGGTAAAAACCACCTTCGGCAACTTCATCGATGGCATCAGTGCTGTCACGAATCACTTTTAAAATCAGGTTCACTGCGGTATTCAGTGTGCGGAAAGGTTTAAACCAGTTGTTTAAACTTTCGATTCGTCTTTCATAAGGTTGATTCAGCCAGTAGGCATAAACCGGCAAATCAAAATCGCATAAACCTCCCGGCATGCTCAGGCGCTGGCGTATTGCATTGAGTAACTCGTTCTGTTGCAAATTGTGGCCAATGCTGCTGCTGATACTGTGCAGTTCCTGTAAGCAGGCTTCCTGCTCCTGAATAATATCGGTCAGGCGACCATGGTTGATACCGGGAATCTGGATAAATGCCTGCAGGTTGGCATGTTGCCTTTCCAGTTCCTTGATAGTTTCACGTTTGATATCGCCACGACTCAGCATGCTGAGAATATCGAGTATAGCTTTAACCGCGCTGTGGGTGTCCCAGCCGGACTGATGGCTCAGGTGCTGATGAAACTGATTGAATAAATGCTCCAGTCGTAGAAAAGTACGAATGCGTTCATTCAATGGCTGCTCAAAAATGAGTTGATCTGACATAGTGTAGCCGTGAAAACGTGTGTCGGAATATTCTGGCACAAAATGGTAATAAACATAAGCTATATAGGCAATAGCAGTAAATTAGTCACTGTTCAATGCTGAATATTTTGTATGTAACTGCGCGATTTGTTGCTGCAGAAACTGCCTGTCTTTTGAGTTATCGATAATGTCGTCGGCTACCTGCAAGCGTTGTTCACGGCTGGCCTGTGCGTCAACAATGGCCTGTACCTGCTGTGCATTACGCTCATCGCGTTGCAGGGTGCGTGCAATCTGCTGTGATGGTTCGCAGTCAATTACCAGTACCCGGTCGTAGTCTGATTGTTGATCCGTTTCAATCAGCAGTGGAATCGCAACGATAACATAGTTGGCATCAAGTTGCTGAACCTGCTGTTCAACTGCGTCGCGAATTTTCGGGTGCAGTATTGATTCCAGTTGCCGACGTTTTGTCTCATTATTGAATACTTCATTCGCCAGTGCTGCACGGTTCAGCGTGCCATTTGCCAGTAGTATGCTGTTACCAAACGCATCAGTAATCTGTTGCAGCGTCTCTTCGCCCGGCTGTACCAGCTGTCGTGCAATCTCATCTGTATCAATCACCGGTACGTTGTAGTCTTGCTGAAAAATCCGGCAGGCTTCTGTTTTGCCACAGCCGATGCCACCGGTTAAGGCAATGCGTAGCATGCTTTAAATGTTCAGCCACAACTGGTTAATATCGCTGCCCCACATAAAGGCGAGCCAGCCGGCAACCGCAAGATAAGGACCAAACGGAATCGGCTGGTTTTTATTGTGCTTGATTAACAGCATCATGGAAACACCAACCACAGCCCCGACAACCGAGGAGAGTAAAATAATTTGTGGCAACATTTCCCAGCCCATCCAGGCACCCAGTGCGGCGAGTAATTTAAAGTCGCCATAGCCCATACCTTCTTTACCGGTGACTGCTTTAAACAGCTGATACACCAGCCATAAAACCAGATAACCCAGCGCTGCACCCCATACGGCCGAACTCAGACTGGTAAAAACATCAGCACTGTTAACCAGCAGTCCCAGCCACAGCAGTGGCAAGGTAATATTGTCCGGCAATAATTGTGTTTTCGCATCAATCACTGTCAGGCTGATCAGGGACCAGGTGAGCAATAAACCAAACAGAGTCTCTATACTGACGCCAAAACGCAATGCGACCATCAGTGAGAGCAGGGCAGTGATCACTTCAATTGCCGGGTATTGTGCTGAGATGGGTGTTTTGCAAGACGAACAACGTCCACCTAACAGCAGGTAGCTCAGTACAGGAATGTTTTCCCAGATACGGATCTGGTGACCGCAATGGGGGCAGGTAGAGTTGGGTCTGGCAAGATTAAAAGGAGCTTTGTCCTGCTCGGCTGCAATCTCCAGAAAGGACTGGCAGTCGGCAGTCCATTCATTTTTCAGCATCACTGGCAGGCGGTAAATCACCACATTGAGAAAACTGCCTACCGCCAGGCTGGCGAAAATAACCGTGCTGTAAAACAGCCAGGGATTTTCATTGAAGGCCTGCAGTATGCTTTCAACACTGTTAGCCACCGATGACTTCGCCCATCTTGAATATTGGCAGGTACATGGCTATAACCAGGCCACCGATTACGATTGCGAGGAACACCATAATGGCCGGTTCCATCAGGCTGGTGAGCGCATCAACCGAGTTGTCGACTTCAGATTCATAGAAGTCAGCTACCTTGCCCAGCATGTCATCCAGCGCACCGGATTCTTCACCAATTGCCACCATCTGCACCACCATATTGGGAAACAGCTCGGGGAAGGCCTGTAGACTGGTTTGTAATTGCAGGCCGCTGGACAGGTCATCACGCAGGGTGTTAACCGCTTTGACATATTCATTATTGCCGGTGGCACCGGCCACCGAATCCATCGCTTCAACCAGTGGTACACCGGCGGCAAACATGGTAGCCAGTGTGCGCGAGAAACGGGCGATAGATGAGTTTTTTACCAGTGCGTTCACCACCGGAATTTTCAGATAGAGTTTGTCCAGTGAGTCACGGAACTTGCGCGAGCGCTTGAAGGTCTGGGTAAAAGCGGTAATGGCAATCGCGATGCCGCCGAATATGGCCCACCACCAGGCCACCATAAAGTCCGACAGGCCCACCACCATCAGGGTAAAGGCGGGCAGGTCGGCACCAAAACCGGCAAACATATTGGAGAAGGAGGGCACCACGAAGATCAGCAAAATCGCACTGACGATAAACGCTACCACCAGCACCGAAACCGGGTAAAACAGCGCCTTTTTAATTTTGGCTTTAAGGGCCTCGGTTTTTTCCTTGTAGGTGGCGATTTTTTCCAGCAGGGTTTCCAGTGCACCGGACTGTTCGCCCGCTGCCACCAGGTTGCAGAACAGGTCATCAAAATACATCGGATGCTTGCTGATTGCATCGGCAAAGGTGCCGCCGGCTTCCACATCGGCCTTGATTGCATAAATCAGTTCGGTCATCGATTTATTGGAGTGGCCATCGGCAGTAATTTCAAATGATTGCACCAGTGGCACACCGGCTTTCATCATGGTGGCCATCTGCCGACTGAAAATCGAAATATCCGCCGTTTTTATTGGCTTGCCCTTACCGCCGCCGAACAGGCCCGAGGATTTTTTCTTCACGGTTTTAGGCACTATGCCCTGCTTTCTGAGCTCGGCTTTTACCAGGTCCTGGCTCATGGCGTGAATTTCGCCTTTTAAAACCTTTCCATCCCTGTTTTTACCTTCCCAGGTAAAGGTCGATTTTTCGGCTTTTTTCTGCTTCTGTGCCATTGTCTAGTCCTTCGTCACTCGGTTAACTTCTTCCAGGCTGGTTACGCCCTGAATGGCTTTTTTCAAACCGGATTCTCTAAGATCGGGAATCTGTTCTTTCTTTGCCTGGTCCGCAATGTCCAGGGCATTACCGCCCTGCATAATGATGCGACCAATCTGTTCCGACATGGGCATTACCTGGTAAATACCGACCCGGCCCTTATAGCCCTTGTCGCAGGCCTCGCAGCCCACTGCCTTGTACAGTTTGATGCCCTTGTCCACCTGTTCCTGGGTAAAACCTTCTTCGAGCAGTGCTTCTGCTGGAATATTGTCTTCTGCCTTGCAGTGTTCACACAGGCGACGCGCCAGTCGTTGCGCGATAATCAGGTTGACCGCGGAGGCAATATTGAAAGGGGGTACACCCATGTTCACCAGGCGAGACAGGGTTTGTGGCGCATCATTGGTGTGCAGTGTCGACATCACCATATGCCCGGTTTGTGCAGCCTTGATGGCAATTTCAGCAGTTTCCAGGTCACGAATCTCGCCCACCATAATCACGTCCGGATCCTGACGCAGGAAGGCGCGCAATGCCGAGGCGAAATCCAGCCCGACTTTGGGGTTTACGTTAACCTGGTTAATGCCTTCCAGGTTGATTTCCGCCGGATCTTCGGCGGTGGAGATATTGGTGTCTTCGGTGTTGAGGATATTCAAGCCGGTATACAGGGATACGGTTTTACCACTGCCGGTAGGGCCGGTAACCAGAATCATGCCGTAGGGGTTAGCCAGTGCATCCATATACAGTTGTTTCTGCTCCGGCTCATAACCCAGCGCATCAATGCCCAGGCTGGCGCTGGAGGGGTCAAGAATACGCAGTACAATTTTCTCGCCAAACAGGGTGGGGCAGGTGTTAACACGGAAGTCGATCGCCTTGTTCTTGGAAATGCGCATTTTGATGCGGCCATCCTGTGGCACACGCCGCTCGGCGGTGTCCATGCGCGACATGACCTTGACGCGAGCCGACAGGCGTCCGCCCATCGCCACTGGCGGACTGGCCACTTCACGTAATACACCGTCAATACGCAGGCGTACGCGGTAGCGTTTTTCATAGGGTTCGAAGTGAATGTCCGAGGCGCCTTTTTTTATTGCATCCAGCAGCACCTTGTTTACAAAACGCACAATCGGCGTGTCATCCGCTTCGGAAGAAGCGCCCTCATCTTCGGACAGGTCTGCTTCTGTGTCTTCAAAGTCGACATCATCCATGTCATCGCCCAGCATGTCCGCCATGCTGTCTTCCTTGCTTTGCAGCGCGGTTTCGATAAACACGGTGAGCTTGTCTACTTCCACCAGCACCGCTTCAGTGCTCATGCCGGTCTGGAACTTGATCTCATCAATTGCCAGCAGATTGGTGGGCTCGGCAATCGCAACATACAGTCGGTTGCCGCGCTTATACAGCGGGATGGCCTGATGTTTCTTGATCAGTTTTTCACTGACCACGTCTTTGGGAATGACTTCTTTATCAATCGCATCCAGATCAATCAGTGGCAGGCCGAATTCGTCGGCGGCAACGGTGGCCAGCTTACTGGCAGAAATCAGTTTTTTGGAGACCAGGTACTGACTGAGATTGAGCTTTTCTTTTTTGGATTCCGCCTGAGCCTCGAGGGCTGCGCCCTCGTCTAATAGTCCGTCAAGAACCAGGCGGCGAGTCAGTCCGCTGAGTTTTGCATCTGGTGGCATAAAAAATGGGCTCGGTTAATGAATGAAAACAGGCCCGAGATTACGCCCGAGCCCTGTTTGTAATTGTTTATACAGGGAAATTGTAGCCGAAATCAAGACTTTAGCCAGTATTGTGAGCTAATTTGTGAGCTTTGTTGAATCCTTGGCGGATCGCGTAGCAGAAATGAAAGCGGCGGATTCCATTGTTAGTGGAAATCCGCCGTGCTTTTTTGGCGCTATGTCACTGCCATACTGGGCCTGTGACCTGTTTATGATAGTAAAATCGTAGCTGGAATGGGCTTCTAGTTGCCGGCAACGATCGGGTCTATATTCGCGCAGCCACCCACACCGGTCACGGTAATTTCATAGGAGGTGGTGATATCGCCGGTGCCGCCAGGGCCGACCACATAACGGAATTCATTATTATCATCGGGCTGCCAGCGTAATGGTGGACCTGCCAGGGTTGATCCAGCCGGGTTCAGGCCATCATGTACACCGGCGAGGTAACCATTACCGAATTCAAGGTTGTAGTTTTCCTGGAAACTGCGCAGAGTCTGCAGGTTCATACCGGCGGCAGACTGACAGCTGGTGCGGATATAGTTGTCATAGGTGGGAATGGCGATCATGGTGAGTATGCCGATAATGGCAATCACGATCATCAGTTCAACCAGGGTTACGCCCTGTTGTCTATAGTGGTTCATCGGTGTCGCTCCTGCAGCGGTCATTATGTTATCTCTTAACTGAAGTTTAGTGTGATTTTACGCTTTGCGTAAGCCCAATGGCCTTAACGGCGTAAATTGCTGGATGAAACTATCAGCTGTGCCTGGTTAAGTCATTCATGAAAATTGTCATATTGTGTTGTGGCATACGAAATGCCAGGGATTCCAGGCATAAAAAAACCAGAGAGACGAATCTCTCTGGTTTTGGGTTAGGCAAGTTTACCTGGCCTATTATCTGTCAAAAGTCTTGGTAACACCTGCTGGTAAGTCTTCATATTGAGGTGTTGTGATAGTGAATGTAGGATCAGCGAAAGCAATACCTACTACACCGGTCGCATCAACTGCAGCAGCAGCATATGCATCATCCCCGGAAGGTGCTTTAGCATCAGTAGAGTTGTTTAAGTGCTCAACCCACTGGGCAGCTGTTGCATCCATTGCTTCAGTACCGGCCGCATCTTGAAGTACGTCACGGTTTGCTGCAACGATATTCAGCGCACGCTGGGTTTTGTTTTTAGACAGTTCGTTTTTGATAATACGTACCGCTTCAGAGGCGTTAGTCTGAACCTGGGTCATATTCGCAGTTTTAATGTAGTTGTTATATGAAGGAATCGCGATCGCGGCCAGAATACCGATAATGGCGATTACGATCATTAATTCAATCAGCGTAAAACCTTGTTGGGTCTTTTTCATTGTTCTCTCCTGAGATGGTTTGGTGGTTGTCTTTAGTGCCTACAGCGTATAGCACATCAGAATTATTATGCCTCTTAAGCGAGGTTTGCTTTTGTTGTTGCAGTGCCCGTGCCAGTTTTTAAGTTTTTTTTGAAAAACATTTATAAACAATGGGTTAGATAATTTTATATGGAGAGAAGGCGGTTGTGAGCAAGTGACAATCGGTGTGTGACAATGTCACAAAGTGACAAATCTGTCACATGGCTGTGTCACTTTGTCACCTGAATGAGTTGTCGCCGGTGCCGCTTATTCAATCTGCAGTTTTTTAATGCGGTAACGCAACTGGCGTGCGCTTAAGCCGAGCAGCCGTGCGGCAGCGGCCTGGTTCCAGCGGGTCTGTTCAAGGGCCTGTTTAATGGCCAGACGCTCGCTGTCCTGTAGTGAAGGCGGATTTGCACTGGCCGAGGAGGCTGTGCCGGCTGGTTGTGAATGGCTATTGATACGGCTTTCGGCGGGTTCGTTGAGCTGGTCGCCTGAATTGATATCCGGACTGATATTCAGGTCCTCCGCGCTGATGCGCTGATTATCCGCCAGTGCCAGTGCCCGCTCGATAATATTTTCCAGCTCGCGGATATTGCCGGGGAAGTCATAGCGGCACAGCAGCTCAATTGCCGATGGTTCGAGTGTGTGGGGTGGCAGCTGCATGCGTGCCTGTATGCGCTGTAAAAAATGTTCTGCCAGTAGTGGGATATCACTGCGTCGCTGGCGCAGGCTGGGAATATCCAGTTCAATCACATTGATGCGGTAATACAGATCCTGACGGAATTTACCCGCGTCTACCAGCGCATTCAGGTCCTGATGGGAGGCACTGAGGATGCGCACATCAATTTCGATCTCCTGCTGTGCACCCACTGGCTTGATGGATTTTTCCTGCAGTGCCCGCAGCAGTTTTACCTGCATATGCAATGGCAGTTCAGCAATCTCGTCGAGAAACAGCGTGCCATTGTTGGCGGCCAGAAACAGCCCCTGCTTGTCTTCCGTGGCACCGGTGAAGCTGCCTTTTTTATGCCCGAACAGTTCGCTTTCCATCAGCTCCGAGGGAATTGCGCCACAGTTAACCGGCACAAAGGGCTGGTCGGCGCGGGAGCTTTGCAGGTGAATCTGCCGCGCCGCCAGCTCCTTGCCGGTGCCGGATTCCCCATGGATAAAAATCGGAGCCTGGCTGCGCGCCAGCTTGGCAATGCTCTTATTCAGCGCCTTGATGGCTTCCGACTCCCCGATAATGGCGGTCTTAGCGGTTGCCTGCTCGTTACCAGAGGGCGAGCTGAGTTTGAGTGAGGATTCCACCAGTCGACGCAATACAGTGAGATCCACCGGTTTGGCAATAAAGTCGAAGGCGCCGGCCTTGAGTGCGCTGACTGCAGATTCCACATTGCCATAGGCGGTAATCACTGCCACCGGAATATGCGGAAACTCATTCTGTATATGCTGTACCAGATCGATGCCATTGCCATCGGGCAGGTTCATATCGGTCAGGCAGAGATTAAACTGGTGTTGCTGCAACAGCTGCCGCGCGTCCTGCAGGTTATAGGCAGACAGGGTGTCGATATTCATCCGGTTAAGGGTGATTTCCGCCAGCTGGCAGATATCCGGTTCGTCGTCGACTATCAGGGCTCGAATAGATGGCATATTTTACAGAGTGTGTGCTGAATCAGGTTGGCAAAATATAACACATGGATGCGCGGAATTGAGCAAATCGTTGCAGGCCCGTAGTTTGTGGTCTTCTTTAATGGCCCGGATAAAAGCCAGTAGGTGGGTAGCAGCTATGCCGGTTCGACTTCGGGTGGCGGCACCTGTTGTAAAAACTGCAGGCGGAAACAGCCGCCCTGGGGTTGCGCAATATAGCGAATACGGCCGCGGTTGCTTTCCACCATTTCCTTGGTGATATACAGCCCCAGCCCGGTACCCTTGCTGCTGGTGGTGAAAAACGGGTCGAACACCTGCTCCACCAGTTCATCGGCAATGCCGGGGCCATTGTCGATGATATCCAGGTAGGGCTGTGCAGTTTTCTCGTCATAACCACAAACCAGTTGAAGTCGTATCTCATCACGGTGCAGCTGACTGTGACTGAGCGCATTGCTGCACAGATTGCACAGTATCTGCTGTAAGTGGCTGGAATCAAAACTGATCGATATGTTTTTATCCTCACATTGCAGGCTGATCTGCTGTGCCGCCAGCTGATTATCCCGTGTAAATTCCTCACTGAAATTCTGCAACCAGTCGTGCAGGTTAATGATTTCATATTGCCCCTGGCTCTGCCGCGAAAGCTGCAGCACATTTTTCACAATGGTATCCAGGCGCTGCACCTGGGTGGTGATAATGCCGGTGAGCTTCTGGTCCGCTGGATCAAGCTGGGATTCCTGCAATAGTTGTGCGGCATGATTAATCGCGCTTAAGGGGTTGCGGATTTCATGGGCAATGCTGGCGGTGAGTCGGCCCAGCGAGGCCAGCTTGATCTGCTGGAAACGCTGGTTTAACTGGGTTGCATCCTCAAGAAAGATCAGCGTGTCACCCGCCTGCTGGTCATGTCGGCGCAGCGCGCGAAAGCCCGGCTGTATATCTGGCAGTCCCTGTCCCTGGCGAATTGCCTGATGGGGCATGTCCGGATGTCCCTGCCATTCGAGAAAACGCTGATCCAGCGCGGGCAGAATGTTTTCCAGTAACGGCTTGTTCTGCAGTGAAATATTTCCCAGCAGCTGTTCGGCAGAGCTGTTGGCCATACGGATATGGCCATCATTATCCACCACAATAATGCCGGTACGCATATTCTGGATAATGTCCTCGTTGAGTTTTTCCAGGCTGATAATGTCGGCTTCACGCTGTTTTGCCAGCTGCTCCGATTTACGTACCTGTTGCGATAGCGTGGAGGCGAGAAAACTGGTACCGAAAAATACCAGCCCAAGAAAGCCGGCGCGGGTGTATTCGGTGGCGTCACCGGTGCCGTTTAATAGCGCATAGGTCTGTTCACTGAGTACCGCCAGTGAGGCCAGCGCGGCAAACAGAAAGGAGTTGCGGCCGCGTAAAAACGTACCGGTGGAGGTGACATTGATAATCAGCAGAATACTCAGTGAGCTGTTGAGGCCACCGCTGAAATGCGCCAGCAGGCTGATCAGGATAATGTCGCCGAGATTGCTGATGATCACCTGGCTTTCCAGGTCCGGGCGACCGCGAATACTCATGGTGAGATAGAGTACGCTGCTGGCCAGCAGCGCCAGTGTGGCAATTAGAAAGCCCTGGGGATTCTGGCTGCCAAGAAAGTCCAGCCATCCATCCTTGAAAAACATCACCAGTAGCGCCAGCGCCAGCAGAAAACGGTAATGGTTAAACTGGCGCAGTGGTCGCCAGGTCAGGATGTCGTCCTGGCTTAAAAAGGAATGGGGGTGCTGTCGTGGGGCAGTGCTACTCAAACCGATTTGTTCCAGTCTTGCAGGTGCTTTGTTGAACAGAAATGCTTACCAGACTGGCTCACCGCATCCTCGGCAGGAATATAGGTTTTACACTCGGCACACTGCACCATGGTGGTGTGCTGGTTGTGATCATCCGCGTTGCGCTGCGTGGATTTTTTTGTCGGCAGTTTGCTACGCAACGCAATGCTGCGGAAAGCCCATAAGGCCAGTGCAACCACAATAATTATTAAAAGACTTCTAAACATCTTGCGGATGATCTCCCGATTCCTGATAAAATCCAGCTTCTATTCTAATCCAGATACAGTGTTATGAGTGAAGATCTAAACATTTGCATGATCCAGGATCAGTTTCTGGTGGGTGATATTAAAGGCAATACGCGAAAAATCATATCACTCGCGCAACAAATGCAGTCAAGGGGTGCTGATCTGGTGCTGTTTCCCGAACTGGCACTGAGCGGTTATCCACCGGAAGACCTGCTGTTGCGCAGCGGTTTTATCCGTCAGGTGGAGACGGCAATTGAAGCGATCGCGGCTGCTTCCGGTGAGGCACAAATTCTTTTCGGTGCACCAAGACGTGCTGCCGACGGTACACTGTATAACGCCGCCCTGCTGTGCCAGCAGGGCAAACTGTGCGGCGAATACCATAAGCAGCGACTGCCCAATTATGCGGTGTTTGATGAAATGCGTTATTTCCAGCCGGGGCATGAGCCGCTGATTATAGAGTGCAAACAACGCCGTATCGGCGTGCTGATCTGTGAAGATGTCTGGTCAGAACTACCCATGCAGCAGGCGGCAGAGGCGGGTGCCGAGATCATGGTGGTGCTCAATGCCTCGCCCTATCACCGTAATAAACACCAGCAGCGTCTGGATATCCTGCATCATCGCCAGGCGCAGTATGCCCTGCCGATTTTTTACCTGAATATTGTCGGTGGTCAGGATGAACTGGTATTCGATGGCGATTCGCTGGTACTGTCGGCAAACGGTGAGCTGGTGGGCCACGGGCCGGACTTTGCGCCAGCCTGTCTGCACTACCAGGTTGCGGCCGATAACTCGATCCGCGCGCTGGATACCGAATTTCATACGGTGTCTGGCGAACTGCAGAGTATCTATAAGGCGCTGGTGCTTGCAGTGCGCGACTATGTCAGGGGCAACGGTTTTGACGGTGTGGTGATCGGCCTGTCCGGCGGTATTGACTCGGCGCTGACCCTGGCGATTGCCGCTGATGCACTGGGTGCCGAGCAGGTGCATGCGGTGATGATGCCATCGCGCTATACCGCGCAGATGAGTCTGGATGATGCACGGGCCGAGGCAGAGACGCTGGGTGTGGATTATCGCGAGATATCGATTGAACCCACCTTCGAGGCATTCCTGCAGACATTAAAAGATGAATTTGCCAATCTGCCGGAAGATACCACCGAAGAGAATATCCAGGCGCGGTGCCGCGGGGTGATCCTGATGGCCTTATCCAATAAACTGCGGCGTATGGTGCTCACCACCGGCAATAAAAGCGAAATGGCGGTGGGTTACAGCACGCTGTACGGCGACATGGCTGGTGGCTTTGCGCCGCTGAAAGACGTGGAAAAACTGCTGGTGTACGCGCTCAGCGAATACCGTAACAGCCTGTCGCCAGTCATTCCGCGACGGGTGATAGAGCGTCCGCCCTCGGCCGAACTGCGTGCCGATCAACAGGATCAGGACAGCCTGCCGGACTATGCGGTGCTGGATGTGATTCTGCGGATGAGTGTGGAAAATGATATGCCACGGCGGGAGATTATCGCCGCAGGTTACGATGCCGACACCGTGGATCGGGTGATTCGCATGGTGCAGTTGAATGAGTACAAGCGCCGTCAGGCACCACCGGGTGTGCGCATTACCCAGCGGGCATTTGGCCGCGACCGGCGCTATCCAATCACCTCCGGTTATGGACGTGGTTGAGACAGCTTGAAGAATACAATACAAGAGCAGGGCGGCTGTGCTTACACAACGCCTATAAACAGGATTCGATAATGAAAAAACTGGTAGTGGTTCTCAAGCCTTTCAAACTGGATGATGTGCGCAATGCGCTAACTGAAATGGGTATCACCGGGCTGACAGTGACCGAAGTCAAAGGCTTCGGTCAGCAACAGGGGCATACCGAACTGTATCGGGGTGCGGAATTTGTGGTGGATTTTATACCCAAGATGAAACTGGAAGTGGTGCTGGATGATGCGCAGCTTGATCAGTGCATTGATGTGGTGTTGAAGGCGGCCAGAACGGGCAAGATCGGTGATGGCAAAATTTTTGTCAGCCATGTGCAGAGCACGGTGCGTATCCGCACCGGCGAAAAAGACCTGCAGGCCCTGTAGAGTTTATTACAGGTCTGCAGTTTGTTGTTGATTAAACTGGCTCTGCTGGCGGCTTACTGATAAGCCGGTTGATCAAGCTGGGCGGATTCCTTGAGCACCGCCAGTTGTTGTGCATCCTTTTGCTGATTGGTATCCAGTACCAGTTGTGCCGCACCTGCCAGATCATTCATACCCAGTTGCTGGTAGGCTTGCACCATGATTTTCAGCGCATCACGGCTGGCCGGGGTGGTGGGGTAATTTTCCAGTACATACTGGCCACGCTTGGCGGCGGCTAGCCAGGCCTGGCGCTTTATATAATAGCTGGCCGCATGTATCTCGGCCTCTGCCAGCTTGTTGCGTAAGTGCAGCATGTGCTGGTAGGCATCGGCGGCGTAGCGGCTATCAGGGAATTGCTGCACCAGGGTGGAAAAACTACGCAGCGCATCATGCATCGCCCGGTTGTCATGTTGTGCCATATCCCGTGGGAAATAGCTATCGAGAAAGCCGCTGCCCCGTGTATAGTCGGCGCGGCCTTTCAGGTACCAGGCATAGTCAACATTGGGATCGCGGGGATTGATGCGGATAAAACGGTCAGCCGCAGCAATTGCAGATTCCGGCTCTTCAAACTTGTAATAGGCGTAGGCTATGTCGAGTTGCGCCTGACGCGAGTAGGGGCTGAAGGGGAAGCGTGCTTCCAGGTTTTCCAGATAGGTGATCGCGGCTTCAAATTCGCCATTACGCAGTGCCAGGCTGGATTCATCATAAAAA
>JBFFND010000016.1:0-16326 GCA_041563375.1 Gammaproteobacteria bacterium
CGCCGCTGTTGGTGGTTATGGCACAGGCACTATGTATGCAATACCAATTGAGGCTGAGGTTGTCTCCGGACAAGCCATATATGTACCCGGTAAATAAACCCTTAACAAGGCACACGTTCGGATGCAAACTTCGCTGCGCTCTTCACTTTGGAAGTACAACTCGAACGTTAGGCATAAATATTTAAGGTAACTCCATGCGAAAAATGAAATTTATTTTTACTATATTGCTACTGATCCCTATAGTTTCAAAAGGAGATTCATATATTTGTGTTTCTGAACTATCTACTGGATTTGCATATAATTCTGTAACTAATCAGTGGGAAACATCCGATTTTATTGCCGATAGTAAATACATAGTAAAAAAAATAAAAAACCATTCATATAAATGGGTTGTAAAAGAAATAGGCAGTGATGATACAGTAGCTATTTGTGATGAGGAGTTTTCGAAAATAGATCATATTGATTCAGAAATATTAAGATGCGAAAGTATTTCAGAATTTAAAATAAATAGAACAAATATGCGATTCATAAATATTTATAGTGATGGCTATTATGACGTTGGTAAGGTTTCAGATTCGCATCCATTTTCGAATGTTGTTAGAAAAACACAAACAGAAGGGTATATAACGCCATTGATGGAAATAGGTCACTGTTCAAAGATATAAGTTATGTGAATACATGATTGAAGCAGTCAGGTTCGAGGTGTCAAATTATTAGGATAATAAACATTTATTATTTATTAATCTAACTAGATTTGGTTCGGATAATTTCGGGGGGAACTATACTTAATCTAGTATAGTAAATAGCTCGAGAAGTAAATATGTACACTGCCCAATAATCGTGAAGTTCGTTGGCCATATCATAAATTATTGAAAATAATGGTGGTAAGGCATATGTTATTACTTAAAACACCAATAACAGAGACCTTTTTCACTTTATTTTCTGTTCAATAATAACAAAGTCACGGCTATTTGATTGTCATTATAAGTGAAAGTTCTGAGATGCAAGGTCGGTCTTGCTTTGATAACAGATAGAAAAGCCATTCAAACAGATGCTAGCTACAAGCAGAAAACATTATGAAAGAATCATTACAATACATTAAGGCAGCTAAACTTATAGACTTTCTTGCTTGGTTTTCATTAGCCTTTGGTGTTTTAATGACTTTATTCTCTTTGTTTATCGTGTCTGAATTTAAAATAAACCACATTTATGCACTTGTATTTCTAATTGTTTTTCCTGTGTTTATGTTTTATATAAGCGCTGCCATAAAAGAGCATAAAATTTGGGGAAGAAATTCAGGAATAGTATTAGGTATTCTATATTTATTTGGGTTCCCTATTGGCACAGTTGTTGGAGCGTATATATTATGGAAATTAATATGGGGATGGGAAATCAAAAATTATAATTTGAACAAGAGCGGGTGACGGAATGCAGCTTCTAACTTAGAAAGCTGTGAGTAAATGTAATATATTTTTTATACAAAACAAATAATAACATATGAGAGAGTTCAATATAAAAATAATATAAGCGAAATTAATATGAAGTTAATTAAAACAATAATGCCATTATTATTAGTCATTTGGTTTTTTGGTGCGTTAATCATGGTTGTAGTATATAAATTCGATGAAAGTACAAGCTGTATAAATCGCGAGGGTATAATAAAAGGTATTTTGTTTTGTGATGCGAATCAAAGCAACAAATTAAACCTGTACACAAGTTATTTAGAGAAACTAGCCAATGGATTAAAATGGCCGATTTATATATTAGAACAAATTAACGAGGAAAGGATTAATGTCTCGGAAATAAGTAAAATCAATACACTCACTCAAGATGAATTCAATAAATCTCCATTAGGTATGTTATATATTTGTTACACGATTGCTTCGTTATCTGATTTAAAAAAAGAAGAAAGCACTCTTGTTAACCTAATAAACGCTATTAGAAAAATCGATTATGATTTTAATAATAATCATGAAGTATCATTAAATTACTCAAAAACATTTATTGAAACAGAAGTGCAAAAAATGAACTATAATTACAAGTTATTATTCGAAGAATTCACATGTCATACAATAGTAAACAATATACAGAATAAATTTGGAGTTGAATCAAACAGGCCAAAACTATAACTGAGAAAAATCAGAAAATCTGGGTGGAACACAGATTACGCTAATATAGCCCCACGCAATCAATCAAAAGTGACAGACTCTATTGAAGTTCTATGTCTGCTTTCTGAATCAATTAAACGGCTCGACTGTCCGCTACAGGGTGGTAACTGAAGAATGTGTATTCCTGGCAGCTAGAAAGCCTCAACGGTCGCTGACTAGCCAAAAGCGGTAGTTCAGTGTTCGGTTCATCAAGGGCAGCAACTACCACAAAGCAGACTCTCGCAGTGTTCAGCACATTTACTGAAAAAAGCAGACATAACTGCTGGTTCTATATAGCGAATTCTGTAAGTTATTGATATTCATGGGAAGTAAGTATATGTTATCCCCTAAAACACCAATAGCAAGGAATTAATTCTGCCTTTCGGTATTTCATTAACAGAGGGAGTCAAAATAAGTGGATGATATTCATAGAAATTCTTTATTCTCCTTCTTTTTGATCAAAGCGTTAATAGGAGTTTTTCCTATTAACAGCTGTTATGTGCTTTGAACCGGAGATAGAAACAATGGCAACAATCTGGGATGGTATCGTTGTTGGTGGTGCTGGCGGCGCAATCGCAGGTTTAACCGTCTGGCTTGTGCAGTATGCTCGCGATAAATACACGGAGCGTAATGACAAAAACAAAATCTATCAGTGGCTGCAAGAGACTACCACACCTGAACCAGAGGAAGGGCCGCAGTTTCGGTCAACACGCGCCATCGCAAGCTGGAACAACCTAACCCAGGATCGTGTCAGATACATTTGCAGCATCGACACGAGGATACACCTTAGCACCGGCAAAAAAGAAGATGTCTGGGGTATTCACAGCAGAGAGGAGCGTAGCGTTTATGAAAAGCGTGGTATTCAGACACTGTAATACACATAACAAGGCACTCGTTCGGATGCAAACTGCCCAAGTTACCCATGAAAAGTAGACACCTATAGGTCATACCAATGAGAATACTTAGAAATATCGGATAATGAACGAGAATAGTTTCCCTAATTGGGCACCTAAAAAAGTCATTCTGGAGTGGGAAGAAAAGCTGTCAGATGCAGAATACTGGCACGAAAGGTTCCCTCAGTTAGAGCCTGACACATCTGAAGCAGATGCTATATACAGGCTTCTAACTTATGAGGATATGAAGACGGTTTGGAAAAAATTGCCTAAATATAATGTTACACCAAGTTTGTTTAGTAACATGGTTCAATTGTCTTCGTTGTATATTCAATGGAAACCACATAACCTAACCCCGAAAGAATATAGAGAGTGGTTAGTTGATGTAAAAGAAACAGCCCTAAAGCTCAAAGCGTTAGTCGAATTAAGTGACTATGATTCTTTCTTATCGCAGAAATACTTGGTAAAACGCAATAAAAACATGATGTCGAACATGGTAATAAATGTCGCTAAATTATTTAGGCCCAGTATTGATGTAGAGGAGCATCTTGATTCAGAGCCGGAGTATAAAAGATGGCCTGATTTGAACCCAGGTTTACTATCTAGAAATTTAGCTGAATTAGCTGCATTAGAATCGGATCAAGAAATTGGAACTTTGGGCGTAAAAGACGGAACGAGATCAGTTCACTTAGATAAGCCTAATCACCCAAATGCCAAAAGAAGCTATTTTATAAAAATGCTTACCCAATTACTTAGAGAAGCCACTGGTAAACCGCTTCGCGAGATCGTCACAATTACGACGGCAACATACTTTGATAACCCATCTATAACTGAAAGGCAGGTGATCAGGGCGGCCCCCTGACACAATATTCGATTTAGCGAGATATTGTGTCATGTATGTCTTATTTAGATAGTAGCTATTATTTTCCTGAAGCAATAATGTCAGGAAATAAATAATGAAACTCAGTATTTTAGTTACGGTGGTTGCTAATCAAAAATATTCTCGGGTAGTATATTTTCAGTTGTCACTAAAAATATTTTTATATGTGGTGGCATATTTTTGCTAATAATTGGCTTGAGAGGGACTTGCTCTCCGCGGTGTTTCGTTCGCGGCGAATGCCACAAGCCTCACACCGCTACGGCAAGCCCCTCAGCCTGAGCGTTAGGCGTGAAGTAGGATTATGAAAGTAACAAAAGTTCCGGTACTTCGACTTCCTCAACGTCTTCCGCACGCTGAGGCTATAAGGTCATTTAAAGACAATCAGCATAGTTATGAAGCTGAGTTCTGGGAATTTCAGTATCAAACCAACAGATACCTGGAGCGCCTTTCAGAGGAGTCATTGATCACTAGATATGCGGATATATTGAAAAACATGCAAGCTCTAATTAGCGAAGACCGGCATGTTATTCCAATACAAAGTTTCTTGAGTTCTTGGTATTGGTTTCGGAAAGAACATCAAACACGTTTTGAATTCTATCTTCGAGGTTTGAAATTGCCATCTCCAGCTCCGCTCGACATTACATTTAATAATGTAGCGATCGGAGCTGTAGTTAGACCAAAACATCCTAATTCTGGCGATGTACTGTTCCGTTATGACAAACAAGTTCACTTGGATGGAATTGCGAATCAGGGAATTATCAGAATTCGACCCGCATCAGATTTTCAAGATTATGAACATAACAGTGCTCGACAAGATGAAGAGCGATCAAAAAAGCACTACCTTCCAGGAGGGTATACGCGTATTACGACCGAGAGTGGAGCATCCATCCCAATTATTGGAGATGTAGAAAGAATGGTCACTATGCCCAATTACTATATTTTTTGTATGACCTGTGACTGGGATCAGGGCCTCTTCTCAGACTTTGAAGGCAATGCATGCTTAATTATCAAAAACGTTGAAGAATTTTCGCGTCGGCTAGAATGTGCCGCAACGTCTCATTTGCCTAGATGGTACTTTCATCACAACCCTGTTCAATACTTCGATCCTTATGAAAGAACAAAGAACGAATACTTTGAAGCTATGATGTCAAAAGATTTTAGATTTGCATATCAAAGAGAATATCGTTTCCTATGGTTCCCACAAAATGGTGAAGAACCAAACGGTTTCAAATTCTTGAATCTGGGAAGTTTGAGTGACTTTGCAGAAGTGCGCGCCCATCAAGTGGCTCCAGCTGACTTTGGTTCCGCTGCGCTCCACCGGGACGACTGAGCCAAGGCGTTGAATGTCCGCTTGCTTAAATCCTGGTGCTACTCTTGGTGTCTGCTAATGACATAGCTGCCGCTTTCAGCAAATTGATCTAACTTCCGCTTCAGGGTGCCCTTGATCTGTTTCATGCTTCTAAACCCAATACTTCAGTTGTTTGTTCAATTAATGAGCAAATTGACGTAACCTATCAAAAGAATGTTAACCTTGGTCTGATAATATAAGTTATTGAATTTATTCGGTAATTCCAGTTTTTGCTTAATGTAGTGACTTTATTTATCCTCAAAGATCTCTACAATAGAGCGCCATTATGAATAGGTAACAGCTTTTGCGGCACAGCTGGAGCCTTTCGAACGAAAAATCAATGGTTTAGAGCCACTTTAAGTAACAACTATTTTTTAGCCGTACAAGTATTGTTAAAAAGCATAAAAGGCCTGACAGCATAAGCATTCAGGCCTTTTATATGGTGAGAAGGTAATAGCCCTGCTAAAAAATGCTTGAATCGAGGCATAAAATCTTTTAAATTCCCGTCCCCTTAAGCACTCCCCTTTTTGAGACAAGCTGGTAGAGAGATTTAATATGTTAGATTCAACCGTTCTATTTACAATCGTGAGCATCGTTGGCTCAGTTGCCGTATTTGCTATTCTGGGTTTCAGAATCACTAAACTGATGAAAACCTGCGATTCAAGCAAGCTGTAATTCGTCTGCCGGGCAGACAGTCGTTGGTCGTTAGTCGAATGTCATTAGTCAAAAGAATCAGTGATCATCGACTACGAGGCGGATCCACCACAAGCTTGAAAAGAAAACGCGAATGAACGCAAATGCACGCGAATGAGCGCAAAGCTTACAGAGTTAAAGCTTTAATAGCGTCTATTTGCGTTTTTCGCGTTCATTCGCGTTTTCTTCTGCTTCTGGCTTTTTATACGTTACAAAACGATTATTGCAGTTCCTGTTCACCCTGCATCAGCGCAAGATTGCTGCGAATCATCGACTGTATTTCTTCAACATATTCTTCACCGCGGGTGGAATACTGGCTCAGGCCTTCTGCCAGGGTCAGTGCGTCGAAGGGCTGGTTGTTCTCACGTAAATCAGCGCGGATATCCCGCAGCTCCGCATAGGCATGGCTGGTATTCAGGTTATGCAGATAGCTGGACACAGAATCATTGATGCTGTCGAAGCTGCGCACTTCATGGCCGGCGTTACTGTTACGTTGTGATGGCACCAGTCCGCAGCCATCAGTGAAACACCACTGACCAAACAGGTTATTGCCCTGTTGTGCAAAACGGGATTGACCCCAGGCCGATTCATTCGCTGCCTGAATCATTACCAGTTCTCTGGGGATAATGTCGATATGGTGCAGTAGCGTATCCCAGTCCGGGTTTTCATTGTCCCAATCAAGTTTATGTTCTTCTGCCAGTGCCTGAATCCAGGGTGTAGATTTATTGGCCTGTTTAGCGGCGAGAATTTTTTTACGTTGGGAACGGATGATATCATTTTCGTGTATCACAATCGGTCGCAGAATATCGAAGAACAGCTGCTTTTTTTCACGTGTGCTTTGTGCTTCGGAATAATCAAATGCGTCGGCCTGATACGTCGGAATGGTTTGTGTTGCACTCTGTATCAGAAAAAATCCGCCAACAGCGAGTAGAAGGCTGGCCAGAATAATCAGCAGGCCAGATAATTTGGCAGGGTGTTTAGTTTGCATCTTTCAGTACCGTGTAAATCGCATTGGCCAGATGTTCAGTGTCATCCTGGCTAATAATATAAGGTGGCATCAAGTAAATCAGCTTACCAAAGGGGCGAATCCATACACCCTGTTCCACCAGTGCCGGTTGTATGCGCCGCATATCAACCGGTTTTTTGCATTCTACAACACCGATAGCACCCAATACCCGTACATTGCTCACTGACTTGAGCGTAGCGCATTGCGCTAATGAGTCGGTTAGCCAGCGTTCAATGTTATTAATGCACTGCTGCCAGTCACTTTGTATTAGCAGTTTTATGCTGGCGCTGGCCACTGCGCAGGCCAGTGGATTAGCCATAAAAGTGGGGCCGTGCATAAACACCCCGGGGTTGCCACTGGAAATGGTGTCAGCAACTTCACTGGTAGTGAGGGTAGCAGCAAGAGTCAGATAACCCCCGGTAAGCGCTTTTCCAATGCACATGATATCAGGCTGAATAGCTGTGTGCTCGGTGGCAAATAATCTTCCGCTACGGCCAAAGCCGGTGGCAATTTCATCGAAAATTAACAGTACATTGTAACGGTCGCATAGCTCACGTGCTTTATTGAGATAATCCGCCGAGTAGAAATGCATGCCACCGGCACCCTGAATGACAGGCTCGAGAATAAAAGCGGCCAGCTGTGAATGATTTTTCTCAAGTGCCTGTTGTAATTGCTGAAGATCTTCAGCATTGCAGGCTCCGCCAAACGGGCTGCTGGGTCGATCAACAAAAAATTGCTGTGCCAGTGAATGATTAAACAGGCTGTGCATGCCGGTGACCGGGTCGCAGACCGACATCGCAGCAAAGGTATCACCGTGGTAACCGCCTCGCAGGCTCAGGAACTTCTGTTTGTCCGGCTGCTGCTTATCGTGCCAGTATTGAATTGCCATTTTCATTGCGACTTCAATCGATACAGAGCCCGAGTCGCTGAAAAATACCGACTGCAAGTCAGACGGGGTAATCTCCACCAGGGTTTGTGCCAGCTCAATTGCGGCTGGATGGGTGAGCCCACCAAACATTACATGACTCATCTGTTGTAGCTGGTCTGTAATTGCCTGATTAAGCTGTGGGTGATTATAGCCGTGGATAGCGCACCACCAGGATGACATGCCATCCACCAGCTCACGGCCGTCAGCAAGTGTCAGTCGCACACCCTGCGCGGATACTACCGGGAACAGCGGCAGATCACTTCCCAGTGCAGAGTAGGGGTGCCAGATGGTTTGTCGGTCGCGTTGTAAAAGCTGTTGATATAAATCCATAGATACGATTATTTTTTGATGTCTGTACCCGGCGAGTGCTGTGCCGGGCTATCGTTAACTGAGCCGGTGTGCGTGACTGCGGTGAAACCGGTCGAGTACCTGAACCAGGCGGGGTTAATACTACCAGTTTATAGCCCGGCCTGTTGTGTTTATAATGCAGGACACTCATCAATTATAAGTCTGAAAACCATGCCCTTGCGACTGTTTATGCTCATCTTATGCCCGCCTCTGTTTTTGACGGCCTGTACCACGACACAGCAGCCGCTGACGCTGTCACTGTCAGATCAGGTCAGGACTGATCAGGGAATGCTCTATCTCTATCGTCCGCAGGCACTGCGCAATGTGCTGCAGTCGCCGCAATTAATGCTTAATGGCCGAGCTGAAGCGGTACTGTCCAGCGGTGAGCTTATTCGCTTGCCATTAGTGCCTGGACAGCAGCGGTTGTCGTTGCAACTGGCGCAGCAAAATTTACCCACGGCTCTTGATGTGCACGTACAGGCGCAGAAATTGTATTTTGTGCGACTTCACAGCGCGCTCAGTTTTTCGGCGCAGCAGGGCTGGCAACGGGAATTTCACTTGCAACAGGTGGATCAGGAGACAGCATTGGCAGAGATGCAGCCAATGTTGCAAAAACAGCATAAGTTGATGGTCAGTGAAGCAGAAACAGAAGCTGATAAAACTGAAGACAGAGGGAGTCGATTTTCCATTCAGAAAACGCAGAACCCATTTGCGCGTTGAGCTGGACTGATAGTTGATTGCTGCAAGCGCAGATCGCAGTCATTCGTCGTTGGTCGTGAGTCGTTAGTAAAAGACCAAAGACCAAAGACTAATGACTTTTCAATGTACATAATCGCTACCGGCGTCCTGCCTCCCGCGAAATACCGTACATCCTGTACATAACCGCTACCGGCATCAATGCCTCCCGCGAAATACCGTACATCCTGTACATAACCGCTACCGGTATCCATGCCTCCCGCGGAATACCTCACATCCCTGTGCATAAAAAAGGCAGGGAAATCCCTGCCTTAATGGTGACCACACTTTGTTATTACATACAGTTAGAACTTGTAAGCGGCATTGATATACGCATACTGGCCGGGTTCGTTCATCAGCATTACATCACCACTGCCGTCTGCCAGCAAGGTCAGATCCTTATAGGTATTGCTCGCTGCATAGGTTCTATCCAGTAGATTGTCGATGCCAGCGGTTAGTTCAAACTGTTTTGATAAATGGTGGGTTAACTTGATATTGATCACACCATAGCCGGGCAGTGCCTGTTCGCCGTTGTCTGCATCGTAGTTATCCCAGGCATCAACCGCCACCAGTTCAATACTGGCCATGTTTTTATAGCCGTATTCATAGTTGGCAGAAATATTGGCTTTTAACGGGGTGATTTCAGCCAGGTCGGTGTCGGTCTGCCCGGCAAGAGGCTGATCTTTTTCACCGCGCAACCAGGCCAGACCAAAGTCGATAAACAGTGTGTCGTTCACAAAATAACTGCCGTTGATTTCCAGTCCATAAATTGAGGCGTCGATGTTTTCAAACGCATTGCTGCTGGCATTGTCTGCATTGTAGTAGATATAGTCCTTTAACTGACTGTAAAACAGGCGGGTTTTAACATTGAATGCATCGTAGCTGTTTTCCACACCCAGATCGATTTCATAGTTACTGGTATCATCCAGATCCGGTGTGCCGATCAGCGGTGTCATGACCATCATGCCGTTAACCATGGCGCCCTGAAAATAAAGTTCACGCGCATCTGGTACCCGCGTTGACTTGCCTGCACCGATAAAATAGCGGGTATTACTATTAGCAGTAATCGTGCTTCGGATATTGGCGCTGACACTCTGGTAATCATTTGACGGTAAACCTGTGTTGCTGTCAGGCGTAATGCTGGTGTCGTCAAAGCGCACGCCGGCTTTAATGTCAAAGTTTGTAAAGCGTCGTTCCAGTTCGGCAAACAGTGCGGTATTTTCTGTATCTACATCGGCAATGCTGTCATAACCAGTAACCGCAGTCTGTGTGCCTTCACCCAGGTATTCGCCATCCCAGTTACGCACGCTGCTGTCAATGCCGATGCTGAGTTCGGTATCGCTATTAATGTCCAGGCGGTTTTTGATTTTAAAACCCTGCATTTCAGTAGTGAGGTGATTGGTCTTCTCATTCACCGAATCCGGGCCGGATGAATTGCGATAGAACGTAGACATCGGGTGATCAACCTCGGTGACATAATATTGCACATCCAGTGCACGTGAATATTTACCTAAATCGGTAATGCTGTATTCAATGTTGTACAGATTCGAGTCATCGTAGATCGCGTCCATCTTGCTGGATGGATAAAGAATGTCGTCACTGCGATTGGCGGTGGCGCTGAGGCGAAGTTGCTGGTTGTCGCTAAGATCAAAAAACAGTTTACCCATCACGGTGCGTTTGTCATAGGCATCGAGGTTTCGATAAATATCCTTGTATTGAACACCTGCAGGTGCAGATGGATCAAGGTTTGCAATCTGCTGATAAAAATCATTGCCGTCGCCATCCTCATACTGGCCGCTGCTTTCCCGCGATACACTCAGCATAAAGCCGACACCCTCACTGCCACCACTGAAGCTGGCGGCAGTTTTGCGGTAGTCCCAGCTGCCCATATTGACACTGATTTCACCCTCCAGTTCCTGTGCCGGCTTTTTGGTAATGATCGACACGCTGCCGCTAAGGCTACCGAAGTTTTCCACATCATAGGGGCCTTCGATAATATTGATGCTGTCGATATTATTAGTGAGGATGTGCGAAGTGGGAGGGTCCATGCGGTTGGGGCAGGCACCGTAGATCTTGCTGTTATCAATGGTGATATTGATATTGTCTTTTTTCTGTCCGCGCAGAATGATGTCATTGGCGATGCCGCTGCGGCGCACAATTGAAATGCTGGGCAGCTGCTTGCTCAGTGCGTCCGCCAGATCAGCGGATTTAACCTCTTCACCACTGACATCGCTGACCCGGGTGCTTTCTACTGAAATGGTGCCCAGTTGCTCTGCCATGGCGAGGCTGCTGCTACCCAGAATGATTAAAGGAGTGATAATGGCGGCACTGGATGCGTTGAGGCATAGGGGGCGGCCCCAGATGCGACCGGTCGCGCTGAAGTGAGTTGTGTTTTTCATAATGGGTTTGCCCTGTGTTTATTAAAATGTTCTGGCAAGCCTATGAAGCAATTGTTAAGCCATTTATTAACTTATTGTTTATTAAGGGAATAATTCAAATCAGAAAAATAAAACTGGGTGATTTGACACACCGGCCGATAAACTTTTAAGGCATCTGACGCAACTGTCCAGGCGGGACGGTTTGTTTTTCTTCAGGGTGCAGCCAACTATTTATAATCTATTTTAGATAATGCTTATAAGTTATTGTTTGAAAAAAGAATTTGATATGTTAATTGATCTTAATTAGACTGTGCGGGCAGTCCGGCAAGGGGGTTTGTGTGTCCGGTTGTGAAATGAACAGCAAATGATAAACAGACAAAAATGAATAAAAAAAGCAAAACCAGACAGCTTCAACGGTCTTTCTCCGGCTATTCCGCAGGGTACTCCAGCGTGCGGCATATGGAGGGCAGGCGTCCATGATTCGTATTGTGGTTATCAATGTCAAAGGCGGTTGTGGAAAAAGTACTATTTCCACCAATCTCGCCAGCCTGTATGCCTCTCGCGGCTTTCAAACCGCACTTTATGATTATGATGAGCAGAGCTCCAGTATGCGCTGGCTGGAAGCGCGCCCGCCGACTGTGCCTGCGATTTATGGGGTCACCGCGCATCCCCATGCTGCCAGGGGGGTAACCCGTAGCTGGCATATGCGGGTGCCACCGGATGTCAGTCGGCTGATTGTCGATACCCCACCGGGTCTTAAAGGTCCGGCCCTGGCGCAGCAGATTCGGGATGCCGACTACATCCTGATTCCGGTGCTGCCCTCCTGGATGGATATCTGCGCCACCGGCGATTTTCTGCGTGAGCTGATTGTTAATCTTAAGGTGCACCGCGGCCATTCGCGTATGGCGATCGTTACCAATAAGGTGCGACGCAATACCACCGCGTTCCAGGAGCTGGAACAGTTTCTGCAAAAACTCAATATCCCGGTGCTGGCGCAGTTACGTGACACACAGAACTATAACCGGGTGTCCCGTGCGGGGCTGGGCATTCACGAAATCAATCATCAGGCGGTTGAAGCGGATAAAAAACACTGGCAGGCAATTTTCAGCTGGATTGAAACCAATGCCAAAAACCAGCGCATTCTACAAAGCATTCGCCAGCAGGGTATGGCGTTGCAGGCGGAACGTGATCTGCGCAATGTGTCCTGAGCCGTTTCCAGCCGATTCTCTGTGACTGTGAGTGTCACGGTGGATAAGAACCTGATCGGGTTTACCTGTCTACAACGGCTGTAAAAAACGAGCCGGATTTATGTTTGCCGAACTGTTGCCACTCACCCCGCTGGAAACCCTGATCTGTGTTGCGATCATTTTTATTTCCTATGTGGTCAAGGGGCTTTCGGGGTTTGGCTCCGGTTTAATTGCAGTGCCGCTGCTGGCTTTCTTTCTGCCCATTACCTTCATTGTTCCCCTGCTTGGCCTGCTGAGCTACAGTGGCACCATTGCGCAGAGCGTGCAATTGAGGCGTCAGGTGGAGTGGCGCGATATCTTGCCCTTATTACCTTTTTCCCTGGCAGGCATCAGCCTTGCGGTGTGGTTGCTGGTGAACCTTGATCCGCAGTGGCTGGTACGCGGGCTGGCACTGTTTGTGGTGAGCTACTCGGTGTACGCGCTGCTGCCGATACCGGAATTGCGGGGCAGTCGCTGGTGGGCCATTCCGGCGGGCAGTCTGGGTGGTATAGTCGGTGCACTGTTTGGCACCGGTGGGCCCTTCTATGTGATCTATCTGAAGCTGCGCGGCCTGGACAAAAGTCAGTTTCGCGCCAGCATCGTGTTGATCTTTTTAGTGGATGGCGGGCTGCGTATTATAGGTTATGCGCTGAGCGGACTCTACACAACCAATGTGATACTCATGCTGCTGATACTGTTACCGGTACTGATACTGGCGATGCTGGTGGGTAATCATCTGCATATCAAACTTAATCAGCTTTATTTCAATCGTCTGATCAGCAGCCTGTTACTGATTAGCGGTGTGATGTTGCTGTATAAATCATTTTCTGCCTGAAACCACAGACATTTTACTGTAGATCAAATGCTGCTTTGGGTAAAATCAGCGGCTATGCAATGCTGTTGACGAACTGATGATGAAGGCAATAATTTTTGCACACCAGTTCAGCTCATATGGCCCTGTATTTTTTTCTGCTATTAATTTGCTCAAGGGTAAAACCTGTATGAATAAAAACCTGATAACCAATCTGCTGGCCGCACTTATTGTTGTTGCAGGCTATGGGTTACAGCAGTCATTACTATTGAGTGTTGGCCTGTTTGCGCTGTCCGGTGCGCTGACCAACTGGCTGGCGGTTCATATGCTGTTCGAAAAGGTGCCGGGGCTGTATGGTTCCGGGGTTATTCCGGCACGCTTTGAAGATTTTAAACTGGGCATTAAAAACCTGATGATGACGCAGTTTTTCACGGCGGAAAATATAGATCGCTTTCTCAAGGGGGATGCAGAAAATCGTGACCTGCATCTGGCGCCGGTGATTGAGAAAGTGGATCTGTCACCGGCGTTTGACTCGCTGGTAGAGACGATTATGCAGTCGTCATTTGGCAATATGCTGGGCATGTTTGGCGGGGTCGATGCACTGCAGCCTTTGCGGCAGCCCTTTATTGATAATATGAAACACTCACTTGGCGAAATGACACGCAGTGAAGATTTTCAGCAGTTGTTGCGGGATGAACTGGAACAACCGGATGTGATGTCGGACATCCGCCAGCAGATTGAGAGTATTGTTGAGCAGCGTCTCAATGAATTAACGCCACAACTGGTCAAGCAGATTGTGCAGCAGATGATTAAACAGCATCTGGGCTGGCTGGTAGTGTGGGGTGGTGTGTTCGGCGGATTGATTGGCCTGCTATCCGGCTTGCTTCTGCCCATGGCCTGACTGAAAACGATCAGTTGTGCTGGAAACGGTTGAGGGCGTTTCTGCCTGACTTTTTCGATTGATAAAGCGCCTTATCCGCTTGTTCAATCAGTTGCTCGGGGCTGGCAGTTTTATCGCCCGGGGTAAAGCTGGCCATGCCGATTGAAACAGTCACCTTGATTAGCTGTTCGTTTACTTCAATGCTGTGTGATGACTGCAATGCAGCCATTATCCGCTTTAACAGTGCATAAGCATCGTCTTCGCTGGTGTTGTGTAGCAGCAGCAGAAATTCGTCCCCACCATAACGAGCCAGACTATCCTGTTGACGAATTTGCGAGGAAAAAAAACGAGCAATATGCTGTAATACCAGGTCACCCGCCTGATGGCCGTAGGTATCATTAATTGGTTTAAAGTTGTCGATATCGATAAAGGCCAGTGACAGCGGACGCTGGCGGCGCCTGGATATTTCAAACTCGGCGGCAAGTAATTCTTCAATGTATTTGCGGTTGCTGGTGCCGGTGAGATGATCTCGGTTGGCTTCCTCTTCGATGGTCTGTGTTTTTTTCTGTAAGGATTCAATTTCCAGTTTGCGCTGATTAGATTGTTGAATCAGTTTCAGATTCTGCTCCACCAGAATGTCCCGTGCTTCGTTCAGAATCTGTTCGCGACTTTTTTCATCGAGCAGTGCTACATCAAACAGGCTGGCCATGTCCGGCAACTGTGAATTAACCTGGCTGATAAATTCGTAAAACGCAGCCTGATCGATATCCAGTAGTTGCTGTACCGAATGGCGGTGTTCTTCAATAATACGTTCACGATCCTGGCCAAGCCAGATATCACTGAGTACACCGGATAGCCAGACGCACTGGGCAAATTTTCTGGCGGATATGTCAGAGGCGGAATTGCAGTCTCTGGAGTGGCTGCACAACACTGCCTGATAAAGTTTTTCCGGTAGTTGCCAGGATTTTAACAGCCAGGCACCTATGTCCGAATGGTCAATGCCCCAGAGTGATTTTTCACAGCGCACCCGCTCGAAGTGGGTTTTATTGCAGCTGTCCTGCATCGTACAGTCTTCTGCGGGATCGGTCAGCCTGGCGCAGCTTACTGCCAGCATGCCAATATCCTGTAACAGACTGGCGAGAAAAAACTCTTCCAGGTTTTTTTCATTCAGCACAAGGCCGATCTGTCTGGCCACGGTGGCGGAAATAATCGAGCGTTTCCAGAAGTTGCGAAAATCATCACCATCACCGGTCTGGCTTTTCAGGGACGACACCAGTGAGAAACTCAGTGCGACCGTGAGAGAGGCGTTCAGGCCCAGCACGGATAATGCGTCGCGCAAAGTAGTAACCTGATGTACACGTGCATATACTGGCGAGTTGGCAATTTTCAGTAGTTTTGCGCTGAGCGCCGGATCCAGGCTGATAATGTCGGCAACCTCGGCCAGGCCGATCTCCGGGTCCTTACTGGCCTCGATAATGCGCACCACAACCGAGGGCAGGCTGGGCAGGCTGTCACACTTGCTGAGCTGCTGTTCGATCTCGGCGGGTAGCTCGAGGGGTTTATTGCCTTGACTCATAGATTGATCCGTTTATGGCTGGATGCCGCGCCTTTGCTGCATCCAGTGTGTTTTCAAGTATACACATATTTTCGCTATCGCAATCCGCCAGCTGTAGCGATCTACTGTTTACTGGTCGAGAATGCTGGTTATTTCACGCCGGCTGAACCCCCAGTCCTGCGGGTTCTCAACGCTGTCAATCTGTTCATTGGACTGCGCCAGGTTAATCAGTTTGCGTGGAATTGGCGCCTTGCTGTTGCAGGAGTAGAACACTTTTACGATTGGCGTCAGCAGGCTTTGCGTAGTCTGCTCGGTGACCACTGCAAGCCGGCCAGATCTGAGTTTGAGCAGGGTGCCGCTGGGGTAGATGCCAATGGCTTTAACAAACGCCTGAAAAATTGTTTCATCAAAGTGCCCATCCTTCCATTCCGCCATTTTCTTCAGCGCATAGGCCGGTTCCCAGCCCTGCTTGTAGCAACGATCCGAGGTGATGGCATC